>JAGWRJ010000713.1 GCA_028869725.1 Alphaproteobacteria bacterium
CCAGCCGATTGAAGATTGAGGGTTGCTGCAATATTTGTCGGATAACTTACGAGAACAATTGCGGCCTGAGCTTAGGGCGGAATCCCTGGGAAATATGGAGGTTAGCGCACGCCAAAGGTGCCAAGAGGACTTTTCCCAATGGGTTCAATGGCGATCGATCCACCCGCCAGCCAGATCCGATCGTATCAGAGTCTTGATGGTGGGTAACATTCTGTACCAGAGGCATTGGGCTCACCTGAGCGGCGACGGTGTTGTCTAGAGACTGTAGGGTCTTTGCTTAGGTGCGTTGGGTGCGTAAGATCGAGCGTGGATGATGATGTAAGCGCCGTAGACAAAATAGACCGCCGCGCCAAGGATCCCATATGAAGAATAGTGAAGCCCCGCTACTGCACCAGTGTCCGTCGTCAGATAATTCGAGACAGATGGCGGCGTGAACTACGGGATGGACCACCATCTGAGGTCCCACGCGCCCTGGCATTGCCAAGTCCGAACCCACAGGCCCGGCTGATGGAACTGCCGTTCCCCTGGCTCCGGTGATTTGCCATTTTCCATCCAGGCGGGTCTCGTCACCGGCGACGGCTACCGGTGGGAGCCTGAGCTTGGCCAATCTGTGCCTGTCGCCACTGATCTTGAGCCGATGGATGCAGCATAGGGCGTTGATCCCACATTGCGACCGCAAGACCGCCACGGTGCACGATCAAGGATTCCTGCAGCATCATGAGCGACAATCGTCGCTTTCGTTTCCAGGCGTTTGCGTCACACCCTCACGCATCGAGCTGGCATGTTTCACTCCGACGGCCGCGCCTGGTTCGCCAGCCGGCTTTGGTGCAAAACCTGGGCACATGACGCAGCGCCGATCGCTATCAGTCCAACTAGGCACGCGGTTTTGGTTGCCCTGTCGCCGGGCAGGTTGCCCGCGAGCTGGCCTGGAAGCACAACGTCGTTAGCGAGAGGAGTGCAGGTCATGACAGGCGATGGGCTGGCGTGGGAAACGCTGATTGATAAATTGCGTCCGCTCGGCGATGCGATGCGGGCCCGCGTTCCCGCGCGCCTGCGGGACGATCCGCAGGTCATGGCTGAATCGATGCGGTTGCTACTCTCCGGCGTGCAAAGAGCCGCCACCGACGCGCTGGTGGGAGACCGTCGGCACCCGATCTTCGTACCCGAGCTCAACATCGCGCAGAACATCTTCCAGCCCAATGCCGACACCATCTACAAGTCCTGCCTGATCGAGAAAGGCGGATCATACCTGCTCAAAGGTGATCGTGGCACGGTGCGCATGCTGATCCTGGCCCAAATGGGACCGGATACGCTGCGCACAGGCAAGCACCATCCGCTGCTCAGCCAGATTGATTTTGATGAGTTAACACTGGATACAGACGGGCATTTTGAGCTCGTCATCTCGCCAGAGCGGCCGGCGGGCTGGACCGGCGACTGGCGCACGCTCAATCCGCATTGCGAGAAGTTCATGGTCCGAATTGTCTCCTGCGATTGGGGGGTGGAGCGCGAACCGCGCTTCGGCATCGCTCGGCTCGATGTCGAAGACCCCAAGGGACGGCCGTCAGCGTCGTCACTTCATCAATCCTTTGACGAGATTCCCGGGATCGCCGCGGTCTGTGCGCTCGCATTTCCACCGCATGTCGAGGAGTTGAGGGACGCCGGCTATATCAACAGCTTTAAGATCTTCGACGTCTCCCAAATGTCCGGCCTTGCCGGACAATTCTACTATGAAGGGGCCTACGAGCTCGCCGAGGACGAGGCTCTGATAACAGAGGTCAAAGTGCCTGCGCGCTTTCGCTACTGGTCGATCATCCTCACGAATGATCTCTATGAAACCACCGACTGGTACAATAATCAGTCGAGCCTCAACGATCGCCAGGGCGTGGTCGACAGCGATGGCGTGTTCCGGACCGTCATCAGTGCCCGTGACCCCGGCGTGCACAACTGGCTCGACACTGCCGGTTATGCGTCGGGCGCCGTCCAGGGTCGCTGGTTCGAGGCCAGCGAAAAGCCGATGCCTTCGATCCGCAAGGTCCAGCTGGCCGACGTGCTGGCGAACCTGCCCCCCGATACCGTGCGGGTGAGCCCCGGTGAACGTGCGGCGGCCTTGCGCCAGCGCCGGATCGCGGCGCAGATGCGGGCAATCTGGTAAAGCTCGTTCCGCTCAGGCGGGATGGCGGTCGACGTGAAAGCGCGATAAGCGTAACGCGGCGATCTTCCATGTCCCGTTCTCGCGGCGATAGCGTTCGTGGTACTGCCCGAAGCCAGTAATCGAGCCGATCCCCGGGATCGGAGATTTGCCGCCATTCCACACCACCCGGTCTTGCATCGCCCAAGTGCCGGTGGCGGCATCCCTTCCGTCGAGCACAATCTCCGGTGTATGGACCTGGTGGCTCGAGGCGGCATTGTCAACCGCGAAGCGCACTTGCGCCAAGATCGCCGCGATCCCAGTAATTGGCGGATTGCCGGTGTCCTCCCGGACGTCCATCGAGGCATCCTGCGTAAACAGTGCCGCAAATCCGTTCCAGTCCTTGCAATCGAGGCAACGGCAATAGCGTGCCTTCAAAGCCCGGATTTCTTCGATCGCCAGCAATTGCTCGAGCGCATCCATCCTTATCTCCCTTTTGCTGCTTTTCGCGCCTACGGGCTTTGGCAAACCCTACCTTCAGACAGGTCGCTTCAGCGGCGCCGGCAGATCCATGCGCGCCAGATGTTGCGTTCCAACAACCCCAAGCGGCGAGCGGGGCGGTCCCACCGCGGCTTTGCCACTGGATCCCCGTTGCCGCCAAGCCACGCATGCGACATCCGCAAAGCAGCCCTCCCTATCCGAAGGAGGGCCAAAGCGATCGCACCTCAGGTCAGCCTGCGTCGCAGACAGAGCGAGGAACGCATGGTGAAACAAACCTACGGCACGGGTTTAGGAGTGCGCGCACAAGACAAGGGAGAAATCATCCCTGTGCTCGTTGCCTATTCCGCCGGGATCGAGCGCCGCGACGAGCAGCTGGTCACAGTCGACCGTGAGACCGACTTAGGCCGTTTCGGCAAATGCCATGCCAAGAGGGATGGGGCCTCCCTTTCGGGATACCACGACAAGCGGATTGGCTCTGCCTCGCCCCACGGTACCTACCACATAGGATACGCCCAATGACCATCACCGCCGTCGTTACCGGCGCTACGCGAGGCCTTGGCCGGGGCGTAGCGCGAGGGCTCGCCTCCAAAGGCGCGACCGTCTGCATAACAGGGCGCAACAAGTCCGAGCTTGAGGCTGTCGCCGGCGAAATCGCTGCCCACGGCGCTACGGCAATGCCCATCGTCTGCGACCATTCCGACGATGCGCAGGTGGAGGCAGCCTTTGCCCGGATCGCCGACGAACGAGGCGCTGTGGACATTCTCGTCAACAATGCCGCTGCTGTCTATCCAGATGCCCTACTCGCGCCTGGAGGCTTCTGGGAGAAACCGCTCAAGCTTGCCGACATGATCGAGGTGGGGCTGCGATCCAGCTATGTCGCCGCCTGGCACGCCGCGCCCTTGATGGTGGCGCAAGGCAAGGGGCTGATTGCCAGCATTTCGTTCTATGGTGCGGTATCCTACTTCCATGGCCCCGCCTATGGCGCCGCCAAGGCCGGCACTGACAAGATGATGGCTGACATGGCCGTCGATCTGGCCCCCCACGGTGTCGCAGCGGTGTCTTTCTGGCCAGGATTTGTTCTCACCGACGCGGTGCGTGCGATGCCCCCCGAGCAGTTGCCCCCTGATCTGCGAGCAGCATTGCCGCAATGGGAGACCCCGGAATTTACCGGTCTGGTGATCGAGGCTCTTTATCGTGACCCTGGCCTGATGGCGCTCAACGGCCAAGCGCTCATCGGCGCAGAACAGGGCGCGCGGCTGGGGGTTCGAGATATCGACGGCAAGCAGCCAATTTCGTATCGCGCAAGTATGGGCTCCCCTGCCGTCTATTTTACTGCCCCAGGAGGCCATGCCACATGATTGAAGCCGTACTGGTTGTTCTCACCAAGGCACGCCCCGGCCGCGAAGCCGACTTCGACGACTGGTATACCAACATCCATATCCGCGATGCCTTACGCTTTCGCGGATCGATCGCAGCACAGCGATTTGCCCGCAGCCTGCACCAGCCGATGGAACTGGCACCAAGTTTCGATTGGCAGTGTCTGGCGCTGTACGACGTGTTCGAGGCCGAACGGTTCTCGCGTGAGCATTGGGAAAATGCGCTGACCACGCGCATGATGGTCAGTGACGCCATCGACGACAGCGTGCTTGAGGATTATCACTACTACCCGCTCGCCTTCCGCGACAACGATCCTGCTATCCCACATAGCGGCGGCGTTGTGCTCGAACAACTAAACGCTGCGCCGGGTAAGGACGA
>JAGWRJ010000714.1 GCA_028869725.1 Alphaproteobacteria bacterium
ACGATTGGAGCGGTATTGTTCAGCTGGTTGCGGTCACGGGCCTGACCTATGGAACCGCGTACGGACTCAAGCATGTCGTGCATGAACAAAGACCGGACGGTTCCGACTGGCAATCATTTCCATCGGGCCAGTCGTCCGTGGCATTTGGCGCCGCGGCCTATGTCTGGGATCGCTATGGATGGACCTATGGCGTGCCGGCCTATGCCGCGGCGGGTTTCGTAGGTTATGCCCGTGTTGCCAGCGACAAGCACCATTGGTGGGATGTCGTGGGCAGTGCAAGCATTGCATGGCTTTATAGCCGCCTGATCACCAGCCGATATCACCCGCCATCCAATTTCTACACCGGCGTTTACGTGTCACCTCATGAAGCCTTCGCCAGCGTCGACTATCGTTTCTGACCCTTCGTGCGACGGTCGACGACATTGATGTCCAAATCCCCACGGTCTCCGTCAATTGCGTGCGCGGCAATGCCACTCTCGCTTTATAATGGGATGCTACGTTCCTTGATCAGGCAAGAAGGTAAGCGATGACCCGCGTACTCGTTATCCGCCACGGCCATGTCGATGGCATTCAGCCGCCGCGCTTCCGCGGACGCTTCGATGTCCCCCTCAGTGCGGAGGGACTGCTTCAGGCGGCGGCCACAGCGGAGCAACTCGCCAAGCAAGGAGGCGTGTCCGCCGTGTACACGAGCCCTTTGGCCCGCTGCGTAACCACAGCCGAAACAATCGCGACGGCCTGCGAGGCGCCCTGCATTGTCGAGGACAATCTCGCAGATCTTGACTACGGCTCATGGCAATGGCGGTCGCACGAGGACATTCGGCAGGAAGCTCCGGAACACTTTGCCAGGTGGTTTTCCCATCCAGAGCAAATACGCTTTCCGGAAGGTGAATCGCTGCAGGATCTTGTAGCCCGCACCGCCGATGTTATCCGGGACATTACCAAACGACATCCCGCCGACACGGTCGCGCTCGTCGGCCACGACAGCGTCAATCGTGCGATCCTGATGCAAATGCTCGATCAGCCGCTGTCAGCCTATTGGCGGCTGAGCTTCAGTCCCTGCAGCGTAAGCGAATTTGAAGTGACCGACTCTAAGACGCGCGTTACCCGGATCAATGACACGTCTCACCTACGCTGATGGCCATCCGTGTGCCGCTCCTGGACTTTCCGGATGAAGCGTACAGCCGCACGGCGAGAGTGTGGAGGGCTTGCTCAAGGCGCACTCCTGCCGCGCGGCTATACGCGGTAGGAGTCATCAGCCGAAGGGCGGTTACGGGCGACTCCATGCCCAGCTGCAACATAGCAAAGTTCCGGCGGAAAAGCGCTGTGGTAGTTGCGATTAAGCGATGCGGCAAACTACCACTATTTACGGCGGCGTCGAACGTCATTCGCTTTCGCGAGCCGGCATGCCCATGCTGACAACAGCTGCGGCGTGCCAAACAGAGCCGATCAGGATGCAGCCGAACAAGAGAAGCAAGACCGGCACGGCGGATTCAATCGGTGCGTTCGAAGCTTTTAGCAAGGCGCCCGAGCCGAGGAAATACGCGACCAAAATCGCGATCCAAAAGAGTGCATAATTTCGGAAGCGATGCAGAATGCCCGCGCGCGGATCATTCGGGCTACCGTGAGCGGATTGCCGCTGTCTCGATGATTCTGTCATAACGCCCCTCAAGACGCTTTGGTGTTCAGTCTCGCTGGCCAGCTCACGATGTGTTCGCCTGGCACGAAACCTTCGATCAATTTTAGGGCAGCATCGACTACGGCAGGCGTGTCGAAGAACTCGATCACGAGCGGCAAGTCGATGTTGAGCCTGAGGAGATCGGCGGAGTGCACTTCCCCCGAGGTCCCAAAGCCCGCGATGCCGCGAAACACCGTGATGCCGGCGACGCGATGCTGATCGTGCAATAGACGCATGATCTCCTGCATCAGGTTCCCCCGACGGCCATGGTCGGCTTCCTTGATGTAGATTCTTACCATCGTGACATCGCGTGCCATCCGTCACCTCCCCTAAAGATTGCGGGCCAGATAAGACCCCACGAAAGCCGCTGTTATGCCGATGAGGTTCGACGCAAGAACATAAATCGCACTTCTGACCGCTGCGCCTTGTTCAGCAAGAAGCAAAGTCTCCATCGAATAGGTCGAGAAGGTCGTGTAGGCGCCGAGAAACCCGGTCAGAATGCCCGTACGCACGGCGCCCGGAAGCGTGAGCCGTTCGAGCGTTTCGACGAACAGGAAACCCATCGCGAAGCAGCCACTGACGTTGATGATCAGAGTCGCGAAAGGGAAGCTCTGTCCCCAGATCGCCTGGACCAACTGCGTCATCAAATAGCGCGACCAGGCGCCAAAGACTGCTCCGATGGCGATGGCTAAAAACGTGTACATCCGCTTCGATAGTCCTGTGCATGGTCTAGAGAAGGGCAATCAAGAGAATCGCGATGAGGAGAACCCCGATTAACGCCAAATAGAAATTGAGATGACCGGACTGCAACGCGCGCAGACGCACTGCGAATGCGTTCACGAGGAATTCGATCGGCCGGAAGAGCAGCGGGCCGAAGACGGGTGCCACGCTGTGCGAGAACACGAGACGGCGGACGAAATAGGGGTGACCATTGCCTTCGTCCGCGGTCTCGCGCTTGGTCTCGGTGCTAGGCCGATACACGAAGCTGTAGAAGGTGCGCAGCGCGTTGGAGAAAGACAGTGCCGTCGTCGCCGTCTGGAGGGGATCCTGCTCGCGGCCGCCATACCAGACCGGAACGTGGCTCACGCGAGCCCGGGACAGGAGCAAAAGCGAAAGCGGGATGAGCGCGAGGAGCGGCATGACGATCACGAGCTTGCTGGGTGAGATGAACGCAAATTTTGCCGTCAGCGGCACCAGAAGCCACCCATTATGCATGCGCAGTGCGGCATCTGCCCCGAAGCCCGGCGGCATCGCATTGCTGAATGCCGAGAGCCAGACCGGCATCCCCGCTGCGAGCAGCAGGACACCGAGGCCCAGCGCCCCTACGCCGAAGGACGTACCAATACCGACGCCGCGAGCGATCGTACGACCGCGCCCCAGGAGCCCGATCCCGATAACCTTGACGAAGGTGGCAAGGGCTACGGCCGCAGTGAGAGCGAGGCCCGCGCCAGCGAGCACAAGCAGCAAGCGATTGCCCAGCGTGCTTAAGTGAAAGCTGTTGAACATCGTCTGGAACAGATACCATTCGCTGACAAAACCGGCCTGCGGGGGCATGGCTGCGAGGCTCATCGCCGCGAACACCGCGCCGATTCCGAACACCCACGAACTCTTGCGCAGAAGCCCGGATTGCTTGAGGCCGTAGCTGCCCGAAGCAGAGAATACGCCATCGGCGGCGAGGAAGAGCCCACTCTTCGCTAAAGCATGGCCAGCGAGATGGATCGACGCCGCGATCAGCGCAAGCCCTGCGAAATCACCAAGGTTGTCGCGCTCGAAGATCAGCGAAGCTGCCAGAAGGGCCACCGCGATACAGCCGTTCTCGGCCGAAGAAAAGCTCAGCAGCCCTCGCCAATCTTCCTGTTGAAACGCATAGAGCGCCGTCAAGATCGTGCTGACGACCGCAACCACCAGGATCAGCGCGTCGAACAAAGATTGCCCCGCGGACGCCGTGAGCGGAAGCCATGTCGTCAGTCCACGCGCCAGGCCAAAAAAGGCCGCATTGAGGATGACGCCTGACAGCAGGGCGCCGCTCGCGCCACTGCCCGCGCCGTAGGCGGAGGGAAACCACTCGTAGAACGGAAGCACGCCCAGCTTGGCGCCGAAGCCGATCAGGAGCAGCATTCCGATCCAGAAGGCTCCCACGGGCGAGAGGCTGGCACCTGCGACCGGAAAGTCCGCAAAGGCGAAGCCGGCGCCGCGTCCGGCGAGGAGCAGGATCGCAAGCATCAGCGCGACGGACCCCACTTCGAGAAGGGCCAACATGAAGAGCACCGGTCGGCCAGTCTCGGGCGTCAGGCGATCGGAGAGGATGAGAAGCGCGCCGCCGAGGCTCATCAGCTCCCAAGCAACGAGAAACGCGATGCCATCCTGCAATCCGAACACGCCCAGTGCACCAATCAGAGCCATGGCAGCCCCAAAAGACCAACCGGAAGTGTCCCGCGGCGGGCCGAGGACCACCGTGACTAGCGCTGCCGCGAGACCAAACAGGAGGAGCCATGCCGCCATCGGCGATACAGAAAAGCCGACACCTGTGCCGGCAATGCCAAAAGGCAGTAGGGCCATGGGGCCACCCTCCGGCATCGCGGCACAGGCGGCGGCAAGACCGGCCGCGCAGCCGAGGGAGAGGCCGATCCGCGCGGCCGTCGCCAAGCCCAGGAGCGCGAGGACAGCCGCAAGCGCCCACAGACCGGCAGCAAAAAGGAAGAGCTCATTCGCCATAGTGCCCATCCCTCACATGCTGCGGCGCCCGTCCCTGCAGAAGCAGGAGGGCCTCGATGATCGCGGCGGGATTCGGCGGGCAGCCAGGCAGGTACACATCGACAGGCAGAACGCCTTCCAGTCCGTGGCCACAGGCATAGCCGCCCCCGGCAATACCCCCTGAAACCGCGCAGGTGCCGACCGCGACAACCCATTTGGGCGATGGCATCGCAGCATAGGCATTGCGTAAGGGCTCATGCATGGCATAGGTCACTGGCCCGGTGACCAGCAGCACATCGGCGAAGCGCGGCGATGGCGTGAAGAAGATTCCGAAGCGATGGAGATTGTAGAAGGGGTTGTTCAGCGCCTGCAGCTCGGACTCGCAGCCGTTGCAAGAGCCTGCGTCGACGTGGCGGATATGCAGGCTACGCCGGAAGCTTGCGGGCGTTTGCGAGCCAGCGCGATCCAGCGCCGGCCTCGGCTCGCCTGGAAAACGGTCAACAAGATCGGCGCGGTCACGGACACCAAACGCCCAATCTTCGGACGCCTCCATCGCCCCAGTCGGGCACGCTTCGACGCAAAGCTGGCAGACGACGCAGCGGCCATAATCCACACGCAGCACCGCGCCACCCTTATCCGTCAGAGTGATTGCCTCAGTCGGACAGGCTTCGGCGCAACGCGAGCACAGCTCGTCGCACTTTTCGGACCGATAGCGCGGCATGCCTAGGACACCATCCTGCCCGCCGGCGCGCG
>JAGWRJ010000715.1 GCA_028869725.1 Alphaproteobacteria bacterium
GGGTCTCTTCAAACAGCGCAAAGGGCGCATGTTTGAAGCGGATGGCGATCTCGGTATAGCGTCGCGGCAGGCGCTTGCCGGTACGCAGATAGAAGGGAACGCCGGCCCAGCGCCAGTTGTCGATCGTGAGCTTGAGCGCAACAAAGGTCTCCACGGCCGAGTTGGCCGCGACATCCGGTTCGCTGCGATAGCCCTGAACCTTGTTGCCGTCGACGGTGCCCGGGCCATACTGGCCGCGTACCGCACAGTCTGGATTGATCGGTCGGGCGGATCTGAATACCTCGGCCTTCTTGGAACGCACTGCTTCGGCGTTGAACGACACGGGCGGCTCCATCGCCGTCATCGCCACCAACTGGAACAGATGGTTCGGGACCATGTCGCGCAGAGCCCCGGTCTTTTCGTAAAATGCGCCCCGATGTTCGATGCCGATGTCCTCCGATACCGTGATCTGGACATGATCGATGCGATCGCGGTTCCAGATCGGCTCGAAGAGGCCGTTGGCAAAGCGGACGGCCATGATGTTCTGAACCGTTTCCTTGCCCAGAAAATGGTCGATCCGGTAGATCTGCTCTTCCTTGAGCGACTTGAGAATCTGCGTGTTGAGAGCCCGGGCCGAGGCAAGGTCATGCCCGAACGGCTTTTCGATCACGACCCGCTGCCAGCCGCGGTCTTCACGCACGAGCCCGTGTTTGCCCAGCATGTCGACAATGGGGCCGAAGAAACGGTCGGGCACGGCCAGGTAAAAGAGGACATTGCCGCCGAGCTGTTCGTCCTTGTCGAGCTGCGCCAACTTTTGTCCAAGCGCCTTGTACAGATCGTCCTTGAGAAAATCGCCCTGCACATAATGCATGGCGTGGCTCACGCGGCTCCAGACGTCCTCGTCGATGCTCTTGGCCGCAAACTCGGACCGTCCCGAGGAAATCATCTCCTCGATGAAATCGTGCAGATAGCTGGACCATCCGGTGCTGTCCATCTCAGCCCGATCCATCCCGACGAGGGCAAAGCGTTCAGGCAGCAGCCCCTGATCGGCGAGATTATATAGGGCCGGAACTACCAGACGCTTGGTAAGATCGCCGCTGCCGCCAAAAATCACCATGGCACAGGCTGGCGCCGGTTGTGCGCCCGTGCGCGTGCGTTCATTTGGCATTAGGCATTGTCTCCCGTTTTGGGTTCGACATGGCCGCCGAACTTGTTGCGCATCGCACTGAGCAGCTTTTCACCGAAGCGATGGCCGATGCGACTGCGAAAGCGGGCATAGAGCGCAGCACTGAGGACATCGGCAGGAATCGCTTCCTCGATCGCCGCCTCGATGGTCCAGCGTCCTTCACCGGAGTCAGAGACATCACCTTCAAATTCGGACAAGGTGGGATTTTCAGCGAGCGCCATCGCCGTCAGGTCAAGGAGCCAGGACGAGATCACGCTGCCGCGCCGCCAGACTTCGGCAATATCGGCAAGATCGAGATCGAAGCGGGCATCGGCGGGCAGCGCGCTGCCCGCCTTGCCGCGCAGAATGTCGAAGCCTTCGGCATAGGCCTGCATCAGGCCGTATTCGATGCCGTTGTGCACCATCTTGACGAAATGTCCGGCACCGGCGGGTCCAGCGTGGATGTAGCCCTTTTCGGCGCGCGGATCGCGGCCCGCGCGGTTGGGCGTGCGCGGAATCTCACCAAGACCCGGAGCAAGCGCCTCAAAAATCGGATCGAGCCGGTTGACCGCCTCTTTGGGGCCGCCGATCATCATGCAATAGCCGCGCTCAAGGCCCCACACGCCGCCCGATGTTCCCACATCGATATAGTGGATGGATTTGGGCGCCAGCGCCTTGGCGCGACGGATGTCGTCCTTGTAGAAGGTATTGCCGCCGTCGATGATGACATCGCCGGGGGCGAGAAGATCGGCCAGAGCCTCAATTGTTGTTTCGGTCGGCGCCCCCGCCGGCAACATCACCCAAACCGCACGCGGCGCCTTCAGCGCGGCGATTACCTCCTTCAGGCTTTTTGCCGGACGGCTGCCTGCGTCCGCGAGCGTACGTACTGCCTCTTCACTGCGATCGAAGGCCACCACAGAGTGACCATGTTTCATCAGGCGGCGGGCTATATTGCCCCCCATGCGTCCCAGTCCAACGATCGCAATTTCCATACTTCACCTCATGATAATGCAGCGTCGAACACCTCGCATAGATGCGACAGGCCCGAAGCCACGTCCTTCAGATGGATGCGCAGGGCGCGCCGGCCACGCTCGTTCAGGACCGCAAAATCGCCGAGCGCCTGCGCGCGCTCGACCATGCCAAAGCTGATCTTGCGCCCGGGAACCTCGAGGTCTTCTGCCGGCTCGCCAGTAATTTCCAGAAATACTCCGCTGTCGGGTCCACCCTTGTAGGCCTGGCCCGTCGAATGCAGAAAGCGCGGTCCAAAGCCGACGCAGGTGGCAACCCGCTTGGCGTCGCGAAGCTTGACGCGCATGCGCGTCAACTCGTTCTCAAAGGCATCGCAGTGCTCGATGAAGGCGAGCAGGGCCGCATAATCACCCTCTTTAAGTCGGGCAAAATGGGCGCGCAGATAGCCGGCCAGATCGTCATGGTGGCCGATGGCCTCAGCATTGGCGTCGTCAGCGTAGAGCGTGATGCCGCGCTGTTCATAGATTGGCGCGGACTGCGGCAGTGTTCCGGTCTTCTGGAAGGCGTCCGTCAGTTCGCGTGCCTTGACCTTGGCTGCTTCGACGTCAGGCTGGTTGAAGGGATTGATGCCGATGATGGATCCGGCGATGGCAATCGCCACCTCCCAGAGGAAGAACAGCTGGCCGAGCTGATAGGAATCCTCCGCCACGATCTGCAGCACCGGGTGACCTGCTTCTTCGAGGGCTGCAACATCGGCGCCGTGGTCAACGCCGGCCAGACGGACGAGGACGAAGACGCGGTCATTGCCATAGGTGGCCGGATCGCCCGGGCTCTCGCGATCCACCGGGATGAGGCCCTTGCCCTGCTTGCCGGTGGATTCTGCGATCAACTGCTCTAGCCACGCACCCAGGGTACGCAGGCCTTCGCTGGCAAGTATCGTCACCTTGTCGCGGCCAAACTTGGTGGCAAGCGTGCCGAGCACGACGCCGAGGCGGACGCCCGGATTGGCGTAGCCCGGAACCAAGGGCCCGCAGCCGGTGACCATATGCTGGGTTTCGTCCAGGAAACGCTCCAGATCAAGACCCATGGCCGTCCCCGGAACGAGACCGAATTTGGACAGCACCGAAAAACGGCCGCCGATCTGTGGGTCGCCGAGAAAGACATGGCCGAAATTCTCGCCCTTGGCCTCTTTCTCGAGTGCCGAGCCCGGATCGGTGATGGCGATGAAGGCATCGCCCGCTGCCGCGGCGCCGCGGGCACGCACTGCCCGGTCCCAGAAATAATCCTTGAGGAGTGATGGCTCCAGTGTGGTGCCCGACTTGGAGGCAACGATGAACCGTGTCGCTTGTGGGACGATTTTCTTTTCAATCTCGCGGATCTGGTCGGGATCGGTCGAGTCCAGCACATGCAGGCGCGGCCAGCCCTGACGCTGGCCAAAGCTTTCGGCGAGAACGGCAGCGCCGAGGCTGGAGCCACCCATGCCCAGCAGCACAACGTCGGAGAGACGGGCGCGGTCAATTTCGTCGCGGAAAGCCGTGAGGGCTTCGAGATGAGCCCGTTCACGTGCGGCGATGTCGAGCCAGCCAAGCCACTTGGCTTCATCGCCATTGGTCCACAGCGCTGAGTCACGCGCCCACAGCCGGCGGCTTGCGCCCCATCGCGTCCAGTTGGCAATGGCGACGTCGATGTCGTCCTGTGCCTTGCCGAGGTGCTCACTGATGCGCACCAGCGAGGCGTTCAGACATTTGACCCGCTTGGCGGCAAGCGCGGCGTAGAGCTTGTCAGCGGCTTCGGCAAATTTTTCGACACCCTCTTCGACCAGCTCCTTGGTCACCCGTTCGAGCGAGATCCCGCTGTCCTCGAGTTTGGCAAGCTGCTCGCGCGCATCCTCAAGGCCGGATTCAATGGTTGCCTTGGGCGTACCATGATCGGCAAACGCCTCCATGGTTTCCGGCGGCATGGTATTGACCGTGTTCGGCCCGATCAGCGAGTCGACATAAAGCACATCCGAATAGGCCTTGTTCTTGGTGCTGGTGGACGCCCAGAGCAGGCGTTGCGGGCGCGCACCGCGCGCGCTCAGTGCTTCCCAGCGCGGACCGGAAAAAATCTCCTTGTAGATGGCATAGGCGTTTTTGGCGTTGGCGATCGCGATCTTGCCGCGCAGCATCGCAAGGCCCGCGAGGCGACCGCGTTCTTCCTTGTTCGCATCCTGCAGTTTCTTGTCGATCAGGCCGTCGACTTTCGCGTCAATGCGACTGACGAAGAAGCTGGCGACCGAGGCAATATGGGACAGATCTTCCCCTTTGGGGCGGGCTTCGAGGCCTGCGATATAGGCCAGTGCCACCTCGCGATAAACCTCGGTTGAGAACAGCAGAGTGATGTTCACATTGATGGCGCTGCCGATCAGCGTTTCAATTGCGGGCAACCCCTCGCGCGTCGCCGGCACCTTGATCATCAGATTGGGCCGCTCCACCGCCTGCCACAGCGCGCGCGCTTCGCTCAGCGTTGCTTCAGTATCGCTGGCGATATAGGGCGAGACCTCCAGCGAGATGAAACCGTCTGCACCTTTGGTGCGGGCATAGACCGGCGCAAAGGCGTCGGCAGCAAGACGGATGTCATGAACTGACAGTGCACGAAAGATGTCACCAACACCGGCGCCGCCCTCAGCCAGGCGCTTGATGTCAGCATCGTATTCCTTGCCGCTGCCAATGGCCTTTTCGAAGATGGCCGGATTGGACGTCATGCCGGTGATGCCATCTTCGGCGATCCGCTTTGCGAGATCTCCGCTTTCGATCATTTCACGGGTTAAGAAGTCGAGCCAAACAGATTGGCCGAATTCGGCGAGCGTCTTGAGCCTGCTCATGCTGCCATTCCCATCGTTAATGCCCTGCTCCGGTGTTCCGGATGCCGGGGGCGGACTATCATGAACGGGCTGGTCCTGCCAGCGCTTGTCGTCGCTCAAGGTCCTTCCTTTTGGCGCATGAAGGGGCATTGATGTGGAGCCGGTCGGGTTGAGAAGGCGGCCAGGAGTGGCACCGGTCCAGAAAACGCACGACCTTGCAAGGAGTTCCCGGACACTGTTGAATGTCGGGATCTGTCATGAAGGGTGCCGGCATGGACATTAACCTATTCGCGCCGGAAAGCTTTCAGTCAGGTCATCCGCATGGCCAATATCGCTGGCTGCGCGAAAACGCCCCGGTGTTCTGGCAGCAGACGCCGGATGGCCAGGGTTATTGGGCGTTGACCCGCTACGCGGATGTGTTCGCGGTCGATCGCGACTTTTCCACATTTTCCTCCGAACCCACGGTGATGATCGCCGATCCGGATCCAGCCGGCGACATGCTTTTTGGTGGGCGCAAAATGATGCTCATGATGGACCCGCCGCAGCACACCGCGTTCCGTCGTCTGGTGCGCAGCGCCTTCACCCGCGAGGCGGCCAGTGCGCGCGCTCTGCGCCTGGATGCGTTGGCCGGTCAGATCGTGGACCGGGTCGCAAGCCAGGGCGCCTGCGATTTTGTCAGCGACATTGCCGGCGAAATGCCGTCCTATGTGATCGCCGAACTGATGGGGTTGCCGCCTGAGGACGGCCGTGAACTCTACCGTCTCACCGAGATCCTGCACTCCGCATCACCCCAGCCCGAGATCGTTGCGGCGCTGAGCGCCATGTTCGACTATGCGCGCGGTGTGATTGCGCAAAAGCGGGCCTGCCCCGGCGATGACCTCGCATCGGTCCTGCTCAGCGCGCAGATCGAGGGACGCAAGCTCGACGATACCGAATTCCTGCTGTTTTTCCTGCTCCTGATTGATGCGGGCGGTGACACGACGCGCAATCTTCTGGGCGCCGGGCTCATCGCGCTGCTCGAAAATCCGGATCAGCTGCGCTGGCTGAAAGCGGATCTTGACGCACGCCTGGCCAGCGCGCGCGAAGAACTGCTGCGCTACTGCTCGCCGGTTGTCTACATGCGCCGGCGGGCGACGAAGGATATCCGTATTGGTGATACGCTGATAGGCGAAGGGCAGAAGGTGGTGATGTATTTTGGCGCCGCCAACCGTGATCCGGCGCGCTTTGCCGAACCTGATCGCCTCGATCTGGCGCGCACGCCCAATGACCATATTGCCTTTGGCACGGGCCCGCATGGCTGTCTCGGACAGCATTTGGCACGCCTTGAGATCGACGCAGTGCTGCGTCATGTGCTTGGCCGCTTTGAAGACATCGAGATCACTGCGCCGCCACACTGGCTGAGCTCAAATTTCATTGCCGGACCCAGGGCGCTGCCTATTCGCTTCCGCGTGCGCTAGGACGCGACTCGACAGCAGGCCGGCATCGTCAGTCCTCAAGTGCCTTGCTGAAGGAAAGGCCGATGGTGGTGCTGCTGAGCCGGTTGTGGCTGATCGCGGCCAGTTCGCCGGCACGGCTGCCCTGGTAGAAGGCAGTTTGCTGCTCGGTTCCGCCCCCCAACCCGTTCACGCTCAGTGTCAGTGCAAAGGAGCCGGGACTGTATTTGATGAACGCGCCGGCGCTTGGCGCCGTCATGATCGCTGTGTCCTGGGCCACCTGGTAATAGTGCGTCTCGGTGCCGAACGCTCCGTCGAGGCCAAAACTGAGCGGACTGCCAGGCAAAGAATCGGTCAGTTTGACGCTCGCCTGCTCGGGAATTTCACCAGACAGGGCGCGGTTGCGCCCGGTGACCGGATCGTGAATCTGCGAGTGCCGGAATGCGGCATGTGAGGACAGTTCGGCTCCGGAAAGCCCCAGTGGGGCCATCGACAGGGCGACGGCAAGGTCCGCGGTCTGACGGCTGCCCCCCGAAATGCTTCTGGGAATCTGGCCGCCGGGACCGGCGGCAAGCACGGTGGTGGACTGAAGAGCCTCGGTGCTGACGGCAGCGTGCAGCGCGAGCGGTCCTGCATGGTCATCGAGCGCCACCCGAAATTCCTGTGCGGTGTTGGGTTTGAGGCCCGAATCGAGATCGCCAGTAGCCGCGTGCCAGGCAGCAAGATCGCTGGGGCTGACAGGCGTCACGCGGCGATCAAGGGCGAGCATCAGGCGCGCGCCGGAAAACGGCGTGAGGGTCAGCGACAGGCGCGGTTCAGCGGCCTGCCAGCGCAATTGCGCGAGGGAACTGTTCTGCAGGCGCAGCGTACCTTCGGCGAGGGTCGCATCGGCCTCAGCCGTCAGCTGCGGCAGCGGCTTCCAGGTGGCCATGAAGGATTCCATGGTGCTGGCACTTTCCACCCGGCTGGTCGTGCCGGTCTGGCCGACGAACGTCTCGTTCTGAACGGTGGTCGTACTCGTGTTCCGGGCCTTTGCGGCCAGTGACAGATCCGTCAGTGGCTGCACCGTCACGGTCGCAGACGCGTGGGTGCTGTCATTCTGCTGCTCGCTATGGGCGACGTAGAGCGCCTGGGCACTCGGACCATCGTGCTGGTCGACATCAAGCTTGCGCTCGGCCTTCAGATCGAGCCCCACGATGCCGCGATGCCAGCGGCTGTCGAGCTGCACATCGGCGCTGCGTGTGCCGTTCTGCCCGGCGAGCGCCGTGCTGCGGCGCGTGGCATGGGCGTCGCCCTTGATCTGGGTGGAAAGGCCAGCCACATCGAGATTGAGCGCCGCTTCGCCGCCTACGCCCGGGGTCCCGGAAGGGCCGGCGGTGCTTGCAACGGTCAGGTCGGCACCAGAGTCACGCACGTGGAACAGCGGGCTTGCCGCAAACGCGGCAGGCGCGCTCACGCACAGAACGGTTGCCATGGCGCCGGCGAGATGTCGCATTACCCCCACATGTCTCTTTCCTGCCTGCCGTGAGGCTAGCTCCTTGCTGCCCTGGGGGAAAGTGACGTTTTTGTGCAGCAGCCGCCAGCATCGCGGAATTGCCGCGTGTGCGCTGCAAACTTCGCGCGCATGTGATGATGCTAGGTGATGATGTGATGAAAGAGGCCGCTGCCTGAGAGCCCGTCGAAGACGAACTGCATGGCGAGGGCGGCCAGCAGAATCCCCGAGATGCGCGCGACGGCACTTGCCCCGGTCACGCCCAGAACCCGCATCAACGAGGTTGCGCTCAGCAGCGAAAGCAGCGTCAGTGCCATGGCCACGCCGAGGCCGGCGAGCACCGCCACAATCTCGAGCGGTGCCTGCGCCTTGCCCATCAAAAGCACGATCGCAGTCATCGCGCCAGGACCTGCAATGAGCGGAATGGCAAGCGGGACAACTGCAATATCGCTGCGCTGACGGGCCTCGGTCTCTTCCGGTTCGGTGATCGAAGAGACACCGGAATGCTTGGCAAGAAGCAGATCGGCCGCCACCATCAGCAGCAGAATGCCGCCAGCGGTGCGAAACGCCGGCAGTCCCACACCCAGAAGCTTGAGCAGTTCGTTGCCGAAGAGGGCGAAAGCAAGCAGCACGGCACTGGCCGTGCCGGTGGCGATCAGGGCCAGTCTGAGACGGGCGCGCGCCGGCTGGCCCGGCGTCAGGCCGAGGAACAGAGGTGCCAGATCCAGCGGGCCAATGGCGACCGTCAAGGTGGCGACAGCAGTGAGAAAGAGATCCAGCATCGCTTTGCGAGGTAGCATGGCTGCGGCCGGAATGCATCTAACAGGTCCAGCCCTCGCCGGGCAGGTCAAGGCACCATGTGCGGGCAGAACCCTGCATCACGGACCCGCCGCCCATGATGCGGTCAGTGAGCCGCGCCATGGGCGAAGAGCGTGTCCTTAGTGCGCGTCAGGCGTAGACTTCGAACAATCCGGCCGCGCCCATACCGCCGCCGATGCACATGGAGACCACCGCATTCTTGATCTTGCGCCGGCGGCCTTCGAGCAGAATGTGCCCGGTCATACGTGCCCCGGTCATGCCGAAGGGGTGACCGATGGCGATGGAGCCGCCATTGACGTTGTAGATCGATGGATCGATGCCGAGCGTGTCGCGACAGTACAGACACTGGCTGGCAAAGGCCTCATTGAGTTCCCAGAGTTCGATGTCGTCGATTTTGAGACCGTGACGCTCCAGCAGGCGCGGAATGGCAAAGACCGGACCGATACCCATTTCATCGGGTTTGCAGCCGGCAACCGCCCAGCCGCGGAACCGTCCCAGGGGCTGAAGTCCGCGCCGTTCGGCTTCCTTGGCTTCCATCAGCACAACTGCTGCGGCGCCATCGGAGAGTTGGCTCGCATTGCCCGCGGTGATGAACTTGTCCGGGCCTTTGACAGGGGCAAGCGCCAAGAGCCCTTCCAGCGTGGTATCGGGCCGGTTGCATTCATCGCGCTCGACCACATAGTCGACAATGGTCTCGGTGCCACTGGCCTTATCGACCTTCTTCATCTTGGTCTTGACCGGAATGATCTCATCCTTGAACTTGCCGGTTGCCTGGGCTTGAGCCATCAATTTCTGTGAGCGTAAGGAATACTCGTCCTGGTACTGCCGGCTGATGTTGTAGCGCGCGGCCACGACGTCGGCGGTATCGATCATCGGCATCCAGAAATCAGGATAAAGATCGGTGAGCCGGGTGGACTTGCCGCCGCCGCCACCACCCTGGAAGGTGATGGAATCAACGCCGCAGCCAACGGCGATCTGACAGCCGTCATCGATGATGTAGCGCGCTGCGATGGCAATGGCATTGAGCCCCGAGGAGCAGGCGCGATTGACGGTGACGCCGGACGTGGTGATCGGAAGACCGGCCAGAAGTGCGGCGGCGCGCCCCACATTACCGCTTGCCGCAACGCAGCCGGCGACCACGTCTTCGACCTCTTCGGGGGCGCAGCGCGCCCGCTTGACCGCCTGTTCAATCGCCGCGCCGAGCATGTCGGCATTGGACGTCATGTTGAATCCGCCACGCGCCGCCTTGGCAAGGCCGGTGCGTGCCGTTGATACGATGACTGCTTCACGCATGAAGACATCCTTTCACTGGTATCGATGGTGTAAATGGGACGGGGCCCGTCCGCCTATTTGAGGTCCTTGAAGCCCTTGGACTCGGCGACAAGCCGTTCGAGAAGGGCTGCGGGCTTGAACGCATCGCCCATGCTGGCCTGCCAGCTGCGCATCCGGGAAAGGACTTTGTCGAGCCCGACGAAATCGCCGTAATACATCGGTCCACCGCGGTAGACCGGCCAGCCATAGCCATTGATCCACACCACATCGATATCGCTGGCGCGTATGGCCTTGCCCTCCTCGAGGATTTTGGCGCCTTCGTTGATCATCGGAAAAATGCAGCGTTCCAGGATTTCGGCATCATCGATCTTGCGCGGCGTGACACCGGCCTTGGTCCTGAACTCGGTGATGATCTTCTCGGTCACGGGCGAGGGTCTGCGATTGCGCTTTTCATCATAGTCATAATAACCGGCGCCGGTCTTCTGACCGCGGCGATCCATTTCGCACAGACAATCGCGAATGGTTTCGCTGCGCGAATTCTCCTTGACCCAGCCGATATCAAGGCCGGCCAGATCGCTCA
>JAGWRJ010000716.1 GCA_028869725.1 Alphaproteobacteria bacterium
ACGCGGATCTTGCGATCCAGAAATTCGCGCGACCACGTCCGCGCGAACGACCGGATCGCAGCCTTGGCGGCGGAAAGTAGGGAAAGTCCGGGACGGCCTACGTGGATAATGAACGAGGTTGAGAGGATGACAGAGGCGCCGTTACGGAGGATCGGGGCCACAGCCTGCATGGAGAAGAAGACGCCCTTGACGTCGATATCCATGATTTCGTCGTAACGCGCTTCATCGGTCTCGGCGAGCGGGGTGCCATAGGCGATGCCCGCATTAGCGAAAAAGATATCGAGTTCACCGAAGGCCTCGTCGACTTCCTTGCTGACTGCCTGCATGTCAGTGACCGACCGAGCGTCGGCACGCAGGATCAGCGCCTCTTCGCCGAGCTCGGCGCGTACAGCCTCGAAGCGGCTCGTATCGCGCCCGGTGACTGCCACGCGCGCGCCTTCGCGGAGGAAGAGCTTCGCCGTGGCAAGCCCAATTCCACTGGTGCCTCCAGTGATCAGAGCGGTTTTGTCACGCAGCCTCATTGTTAGGTCCTTTTCCGGGCACAGGTTTCAGGCGTCATTGCGCAAGTGATGAGCGACAACCGCGATCCGCCGTTCGGCATCGGCAAGCGCGGTCGACAGGCGGGCATTCACGGCATCCATGACCGATCGTGGCGCCGTTTCGGGCAGCCCTGCGTCGAACGGCGGTTCGGGCGCGTATTCCAGTAGAAGCTGGGCAGCTTGCGCCGCCTCTTCCCCGCGCAGCTCGGCAATCAGGGAGAGAGCAAAGTCGATCCCGGCCGTCACCCCGCCGCCGGTGATGCGGTTTCCGTCGCGCACCACCCGGCCGGCATCCGGGATCGCCCCGAACGCCGCCAGAAGTTCCCTGAAGGCCCAGTGGCTGGCGGCGCGGCGCCCTGTCAGTAGACCTGCCGCGGCTAGAATCAGAGAGCCGGTGCAGACCGAGGTGACGTAGGTGGCGCCTTCAGCGAGCCGCCGGATCACGGCGAGAAAACGGGGGGCCTCTAGTGCCGCGATGCAGCCGAGGCCGCCGGGTACGAGGAGAATGTCGCAGGCCTCGATCGTCTCTAGATCAAGGAGTTCCCCGAATGTCAGCCCATCTGCGACGATCTTCTTCCGGTCGATCGCAGCCAGCTCGATGTCCATCTCCGGCAAAGTGCGGAGGAGTTGGTAAGGCCCCGCGAAGTCGAGCGGTGTCACCCCTTCGTAGAGGGGGATGACGACGTGTGTCATGGCGCATCTCCATTCACGGATGAAACTGCCGAAGACAAGGCATGGCGTAAAGGCCATATATCCCTCGTATTACGCCATCTCGCATCAGTGTGTTTTAGCAGCGGCCGTGATGACCGCCGGCATGGAACTCGCGTTTGACCCGATAGAGGCGGACGATGCTGTCGGGTCAGCGCGCAAAGTCATGCGCGAGTGGGCGTTCTCCGCGCCATTCGTGATTGAGATCGGACCGATGGTCGAGCGCTGCCTTTCGAAACTCAAGCACAGTCGCTGACTGGTCACTCGATACAACAAAACCGCTGACAGTTACGTCGGCTTCATTATGGTCGCTGCCATCCGACTGTGGGTGAGGCACTTCGTCGACAGGACCTAGGACGTCGATATGCTGGGGCAATGTCACTCCGACGATCGGCATCGTGCCTTTGGCAACTGGCGGCAGGAAAGCACGGGAGCAGGTCCGCTCGCAAAACGCCTGCCAACATTGCTCTTGCCCCGGCAATAACCGAACATCGCTCTGGTCAAGGCAGCGTTCTTTCCCCGGTTATCACCTCTCGCAACTGCTACCGCTTCCCGGAGCGGGCCGACTGTTCGAATGACAAGCGATATGGGAAGGCCAAGCCCAAACATATGGATGAGCAATGCTGGCACAGGCGGCATCGGGGTTACCGACGGCGGGGTGACGAAAGCAGTCCGGGGCAGCACGATAAAGCCCATGATTAGAAACACGAGCAGGCCGAGGACCGGACCGCCCAACCATGCCCAGCGATTGAGAGCCGGAAGGCGCCAAACGATCGGTGCGTAGGTTGTCGCCGGGACGATCGCGACGAAGAAGTGCAATAATGTGCCAAGGACAAGTCCAACGGCACCGTCGTAAGCCGAGATCCCGATAACGCTGCTCGCCGCGAGCTGCATCTCCGGTATCACGCCGATGCCTCGCGATAACTGTAGAGTCAGCACCGGGGCCAATACGGCGACGCCGCTTATCAATCCTGCCGATATTCCGGCGCGAGTAGCGGCGGCCAACGAGACAGGAGACGACTTGATTGTTTGTCTCGATTTTAGGGTAATGTTCATATTGTTATTCTCCAGGGGTTTTTCCAGACAGTCGGAGCCCAAGCTCTGACGAATGCCGAGCAGGAAACCGCGCGCTCAAGCGTCGCCAACCCGCGCGAGCCTGGATCCTCGAGCATATGACCCGGCCTATTTTTGCAGGACAGTTGAGATCAGGACTTCAAAAGTCGTCGTAGGACGTCCGATCAGTCTAGAAAGCGTTGCATTGTCGTCGAATAACGCGCCTCGAGAGGCCGCTGCATCCGCATCGGCCAAGAGGGCTGCCAGCGGAGCCGGAAGTCCTGCATTGGTCAGGACGCCCTCGTAAGCCTCGGGCGACAGGTCATTGTAAGCGACCGTTTTGCCCGACTGGCGCGACACCTCCACAGCAAACTCTGCAAGCGTAAAAGCATTGTCGGCCGCAAGTTCGTACGTCCGTCCTGCTTGTCCCTCGCTCGTCAACGCGATCGCGGCCGCCAGCGCATAGTCGGCGCGGGCGGCCGAAGAGAAGCGCCCATCCCTTGCCGCGCCAAAGACAGCGCCATGCTCCAAAGCACTCGGAAGTGCTGCCAGATGGTTCTCGGTGTACCAGCCGTTACGCAAGATGACAGCCGGCAAGTCCGATGACTTGATCGCCGCCTCGGTCTGGCGATGTTCGATCGCCAGGCGGGCAGGCGACGTGTCAGCATGGAGCATGCTGGTATAGGCGAAAAGCGAGACGCCCTGCGCTTGCGCCGCATCGATCACGGCCCGATGGAGCGGCAGGCGGCCCGCGACTTCCGTCGAGGAAATCAGCAAGACTCTGTCAACACTCTCGAAAGCTCTCGAGAGCGTGGCCGGGCGCTTATAATCCGCCTCTCGCACCAGAACGCCGAGCCGTGACAAATCCGCGCCCTTTGCTGGATCGCGCATTGCTGCAACGACTTGGCTGGCAGGGACGCGCTCCAACAGCCGCTCGATGACAAGTCGGCCCAGTTGACCAGAAGCTCCCGTGACTGCGAACATTTTGCGTTTTCCTATCTATGCAAAACCAATTGGAAGATACGGCTGCCGCTTGGCGCATGACCGGGCAGTCAGCTCCATGGCGGGCACCGGGCGGGCCGGGCTGAGGGGACACACCACGCTGCAGTGTCATGTGCCGGTGCCCGGGAAACTCATCTCAGGACCCCGGCATGATGATCACCTTTCCCTTTGGCAGGCCGGTGCTTTCGAGTGCGATGATTGCTGGGATCGCGCCAGACAAGGGAACCGTTTCGGCAATCTTCGGAACGAAGGTGCCTTCCAGTGCCGCATCGATGATCGCCGCCATGCCGGCTGAAGTCGCCTTTCCGAACACAGTCCTGTGGCGCGATGACAGCAGGCTTCGGATCATCTTGGCCGGTGTGATGACGATGTGAAGCGCGACCCCGCCCGGTTTCAGAAGCGCGTCGCATTGCGCCAGGGACAACGCGCCAGCGGTATCGAAGACCACGTCGTATCGATCCTCGACGGCACCGGTGTCGAAGTTCCGGTAGTCGAAGACCTGCTTGATACCCAGTGCCAGGGCCTCGTCGTGACCGGCGGCGCTGCAATTGCCCGATACGATTGCGCCGTGCCGCAAAGCCAATTGCGTCGCCGCGCGGCCTACGCCGCCCAGGCATCCCGTCACAAATACCGATTGGCCGGGGCGCAGCCTGGCCTTGTCGAACAGGCCCGTCCACGCCGTGGCGCCGACGATCGGCAGCGCGCCGGCGACCTCGAAGGACAGGGCCCGTGGCTTGAGGTAGGCGTTGGCTTCGTCCGTGATGGCGAACTCCGCGAAAGTTCCAGCCTCCTTCAGCCCCGTGAATCCCAGGACCTCATCGCCGACCTTCAGCCGCGTGACGGCGGGCCCGACCGCTTCGACCACGCCGGCAAAGTCATGGCCGAGTCCGCGCGGAAACCGCGAGCCCGACATCGCCTTTACCTGCCCACGGCGGATGACCCAGTCCATCGGGTTGACCGACGCCGCCATCACCCGGACGCAAACCTGACTTCCTTGTGGCTCGACAAAGTCGACGGCGTCGAGCCTCAGTTCCTCAGGACCGCCGTATCTGCTGTACTGTATGCGCAGCATACTTTTCCGTGACCTCGACACCGGCCAGATAGAGTTTCCAGCACATACCCAGGCTGGTGGTCGTAAGAGCCGTGCTCCGTGTCGCCGGGATAATGTCGTCGGGAGGCTATGACGAAAAGGACGAAGATCCCTTATAATACGCCGCCATGCACCGTGTCGGTTTCTTCGTCTTCCCGGACCACCAGATCCTGGACCTCGCCGGGCCATTCGCCGCCTTTGAGACAGCGATGCGGCTGTCTGGGCGGCCGCTCTACAGGCTTGAAATCTACTCTTGCGCTGGCGGCTCCGTCGCCAGCCGCGGCGGCGTGCCAGTAGCGACAAAGCCGGGCGGGAATGCGCGTCTTGACACGCTTATCGTCTGCGGCGGCGAGGTAGCCTCGATGCTGAAGCCGGGCGAAGTGGAGGCCGTTGCGCGTCTCGCCCGCCGGGCCTCGAGGATTGCCAGCGTCTGCACGGGCGCCTTCCTGCTCGCCGAGGCGGGTCTGCTCGATGGAAGACGCGCGACGACGCATTGGCGCACGGCGCACCGGCTTCAGCAGAATTATCCGGCGGTCGAGGTTGACGCAGACCGGATCTTCATTGGCGATCGCGGCGTCTGGACGTCGGCCGGGGTGACGGCCGGCATCGACCTGGCCCTGGCGCTCATCGAGGCGGATCATGGCCCGGACTTGGCACGCCAAGTCGCGCGCGAGCTGGTTGTGTATCACCGCCGTGCCGGCGGCCAATCCCAGTTCGCGCCGATTTCCCAGATGGAGCCGGAATCGGATCGCATACGCCTGGCGCTGTCCTTTGCGCGGGATCACTTGCACGAGGATTTGCCTATTGAACGCTTGGCGGACGCGGCGCATCTCAGTGTCCGCCAATTCGGGCGGGCATTCCGGCGCGAGACCGGCGAGACGCCCGCCAGGGCCGTCGAGCGGCTTCGTGTCGAGGCCGCGCGCGTGCGATTGCAGGAGGGCGCAGAGCCGATCGAGGTGATCGCTCAGGCGCTCGGCTTCACCGACCCCGAGCGCATGCGGCGCGCTTTCGTCAAACTGTTCGGCATGTCGCCTCAGGCCGTCCGTCGCCTCGATCGGAGCCATGAGCACAAGACTGAAACCTCGTCTCAGCGTGAGGACTAACGTGTGATGGCGGTAAGCCGGCACTGGTTTTCATTTGCCAAAGCTGTGCAAGAGCGCTGTTGCCATCTCGCGTGCGCCTAAAGCTAAGGCCTCGTCGGTCAGTTCCCCCGCCGTCCAGAACGACAGCACGCCGCGGAAGGCAAAAGCCAGCTGACCCGGAAGGCAAGTCAGAGCCTCCACACGCCGGGAAACGGCCAGTCCCTCGCCGTCATCCAGCGCGAGAGCCCACAGGGCTTTCGAATGATCGAACACCTTGCCGGGAGATGCCGCCTCGGCGCCGAGCCAACCCAGCACGGCGCGGTTCAAGCGGGGCTCCTCCAGCATGACCGTCACCGCGATATCGACGGAAAGAAGCACGCGGTCCGCGGCGGCGAGAAGACCACCGCCGCGACATGGGGCAGTACATGGTCGCCCTCTTCCACATGCTCCTCGAAGCGCAGAAGGTGGCATTTGGAACGCCAGACCAGATCCTTTCGTTTGTCTCTGACGTTCGGTTGGGCGAGCGCATTCTCGCGGGCGCGGACCACGCAGCGCGCATCCGACGGATCCGGGAGGCCTGTCGGCAGATCAAGAACCAGTGGGCCACCATCAAGCCCCGCAAGTCCGTTCTGAAGAAGAAGCCGTAACAACGCGCGGTGGCGTGAGCCTTCCGGCGTCTAGGTGTGCTTGCTGCATAGTGGAGTAGAGATTGGCTGGGGGACTAGGATTCGAACCTAGACTAGCGGAGTCAGAGTCCGCGGTCCTACCGTTAGACGATCCCCCAAGGGACCGGGCCTGCGCCCGGGAGGTCCCTGTAGACTAGCGTAACGCCGGATTCAAGCCGCCTGAGCTAGCAAAGCCTTCTTGAACTTGAGGCCCTTCCATCTTTCTGTAGTTCTAAAGATCGTAGTCTGTGCTAGCGTTTAGCGATGAACATCGCGCGACCAATGGATGAGGCTGCCCTTCTCCAACGGCCGACGCGCCGGCCTCGCCGTCGGCGCCAGCCCGTGCTGGCCGCCATCGATCTTGGCAGCAACAATTGTCGCCTTCTGATCGCCGAGCCCCGCGGCCGGCATGGGTTTAGGGTCCTCGAATCGTTCAGCCGGACCGTCCGCCTCGGAGAGGGGGTGGCAAGCACCGGCCGTCTCAGCGAGGCTGCGATTGCCCGAGCCGTAGCTGCGCTGGTGATTTGCGCCGAGCGCGTGCGCCGCTATGGCGCATTCCGGCTCCGGGCCATCACCACCGAAGCCTGCCGGCGGGCCAGCAATGTCGAAGATCTGCTCACGCGGGTGATGGACAAGGCCGGTATCACGCTCGATGTCATTTCTGCCGATGAGGAGGCGCGCCTGGCTGCGGTGGGCTGTGCCCCGCTGATGGGCGATGGCTACGCGGGGGCTCTGGTCTTCGATATCGGGGGCGGCTCGACAGAACTCATCTGGCTTGAAGCGGACGAACACGAACCGGTCTACGCGGTGTCCCTGCCTGTAGGTGTCGTCAATGTGACCGAAACCTTAGGCGACGTGTCCATCAAGGCGATGGAGGACGCCCTGCGCCCGAGTTTTGCAGAGGTTGCGGTACGGATGACTGCAGTCAGGCCCTTTCTCGCGGACGGTCGCCATCTTCTCGGCACCTCCGGGACGGTTACGACATTGGCGGCGCTGGCGCTGGGCCTTCGTCGCTACGACCGCGACCGCGTCGACGGCAGCTGGCACGAGAGCATGCAGATCCGTGACGTGGTAGAAAAGATAGCTGCCCTGGATCTGGCTGGCCGTGCCGGCCTTAACTGCATCGGACCGGAGCGGGCCGACCTCGTTCTTGCGGGCTGCGCAATTTTCAATGCAATTCATGCGCATTGGCCCTGCCAGCGCTTGCGCGTCGCCGATCGAGGCTTGCGTGAGGGTCTCATTCGCGAACTGATGTGCCAGGACCCGACATGAAGCAAAAGACCACCAGGACAGGCAGCCGCGGTCCTTCCGGTCGCGGTGACGGCCTCAGCGTCCGTCTCAAGACCGCGCGAGGACGCAAAGCCTCATCCCAGCGCTGGCTCGAGCGACAGCTCAACGATCCCTACGTGCAGGCGGCCAAATCCAAGGGGTACCGCAGTCGCGCCGCCTTCAAGCTGATCGAACTTGACGATCGCTTCCATCTACTGAAGCAGGGAGCACGCGTTCTCGATCTGGGGGCTGCGCCCGGTGGCTGGGTGCAGGTGGCGCAAGAACGTATTGGTGCCAATGGAAAGATCGTCGGACTCGATATCCTGCCTATGGCCCCGATTGCTGGTGCCGAACTCCTCGAAGGCGACATGCTGGCGCCGGAAACCCCCGAAAGGCTGAAGCAGGCCTTGGGCGGCGGCGCCGATGTCGTGCTGTCCGACATGGCCGCCCCCACCACCGGGCACCGCGCAACCGATCATCTGCGCACGGTGGCGCTTCTCGAAGCAGCTCTGGACCTGGCCGAGGATGTGCTGAGGCCGGGCGGCAGCTTCGTCGGCAAGGTTTTCCAGGGGGGTGCGACCGGCGCGCTTCTGGCCAGGTTCAAGCAGGTCTTCGCCACGGTCAAACACGTCAAGCCGCCGGCCTCGCGCGCCGAGTCTGTCGAACTCTATCTCGTCGCCCAGGGCTTTCGGGCAAACAGCCGAGCCTGCCCCGGCAAGCAGACGGCGTAGCTGCAGGCCCGGCGCCAAGCTGCCGGATCTTGCAGCATACCGGGCGATGCCCAACCCGTCTTGCGCATGAGCTGGTGCTTGCACGCTCCCGGTCTGGCTGCTATTGGCTCCGGGCTCCGGAACCCGTCGGCAAAGGAGCCCTCCTTGAACATTCGCGAAGCGCTTACCTTCGACGATGTGCTGCTGGTACCGGCGGCCTCGGAAGTCCTTCCCAGCCAGGTCGACACCCGCACCCGCCTCACCAACACCATTGAGCTTGCCATCCCCCTGATCTCGGCAGCCATGGACACGGTCACCGAAGCTGGTCTTGCCATCGCTATGGCACAGGCAGGAGGTCTCGGTGTGATCCACAAGAACCTCGCCGTCGAGGAACAGGCCGAACACGTACGACGGGTCAAAAAATATGAAAGCGGGATGGTCGTAAATCCCGTGACCATTTCACCAAACGCGACACTGGCCGATGCACTGACGCTCATGGAGCGCCACCGCATATCCGGAATTCCCGTCGTCGAAGCGCCCGCACGCAACGGTGCGGGAAAGCTCGTCGGCATTCTGACCAACCGCGATGTGCGTTTTGCCGATGATCCGCGTCAGCCAGTTCATGAATTGATGACCAAGGACAAACTGGTCACCGTTCGTGAAGGCGTCAGCATGGAAGAGGCCAAACGCCTGCTGCACCAGCACCGCATTGAAAAAATTCTGGTCGTGGATGGAGCCTATCGCTGCGTGGGGCTGATCACGGTCAAGGATATCGAAAAAGCCCAGAAATTTCCCCACGCCGCCAAAGACGAACGCGGCCGCCTGCGGGTGGCAGCGGCGACCGGTGTCGGCGATGATGGCGTCAGGCGCGCCCTGGCACTGATCGAGGCAGAATGCGATCTGATTGTGGTCGACAGCAGTCACGGTCACTCCAAGAACGTGCTCGACACAATCCGCCAGATCAAGAACCACAGCAATTACACGCAGATCCTTGCCGGCAACGTCGCCACCCGAGAGGGCGCAAAGGCACTGATCGATGCCGGTGCCGACGCGGTCAAGGTTGGAATAGGTCCTGGATCGATCTGCACGACCCGCATTGTCGCAGGTGTCGGCGTACCACAGCTCACCGCGATCATGGACGCAGTCAGTGTAGCCCGCGAGGCCAATGTTCCGGTCATTGCCGATGGCGGCATCAAGTATTCTGGCGATCTTGCCAAGGCCATCGCGGCGGGTGCCCACGTGGCCATGGTCGGATCGCTGCTTGCTGGCACCGAAGAGGCCCCTGGCGAAGTCTTCCTCTATCAGGGCAGATCTTACAAAGGCTACCGCGGCATGGGATCGTTGGGAGCCATGGCCCGCGGCTCGGCAGACCGCTATTTCCAAGCTGAAGTACGCGACGCGCTCAAGCTTGTACCTGAAGGCGTAGAAGGCCAGGTTGCCTACAAGGGTCCGGTGGCCAATGTCGTACATCAGATCATAGGTGGCCTGCGCGCAGCGATGGGACTGACGGGCTCAGCCAATATTGCCGAACTGCACAGAAACGCGCAGTTTGTTCGCATTACCGGGGCCGGGCTGCGCGAAAGTCATGTCCACGATGTCGTGGTCACGCGCGAAAGCCCCAACTATCCGGGTGCACAGTAACATTGACCCCGGCCGCACGCGTCCAGGCAGCAATCGAGATTCTGGAAAGCCTTTCTACCTCGGCACTGCCCGCCGACCGAGCGCTTCGCCAATATTTTCGAAGTCGACGCTATGCCGGCGCCAAGGACCGCGCAGCTGTGGCTGCCCGGGTCTTTGCGGTTTATCGCCAGCGTGCCCACTGCGCCTGGCGCATGAACAGCGAAGAGCCACGCTCCTTGGTGATCGCCTCCCTCCTTGCAGACAAGGAAGATATTGCTGTGCTGTTCGCGGGTGGAGCGCATGGCCCCGCGCCGCTGTCCGCGTCAGAAGCGCAGGCCCTGGCCGCCGCGCCCAAGGACAAGCTTCCGCTTTGGGTGCAAGGCGAATTTCCGCGTTTTCTGGAAAATGATCTGCGTCTCAGATTTGGTGATGCCCTGCTCGCCGAGATGGCGGCTATGCAACAACGGGCGCCCATTGATCTGAGGGTCAACACACTCAAGGCTGACCGCGCCGGCGTGGGCGAGGCGCTGCGCGCAGACGGATGGTCTGCAGAACCTGTCCCCTATGCTTCTACCGGTCTTCGGATCCCTGCAGGCGCAAGCGGTTTGGAGCGCTCGGCACTCTTCCTTGAGGGAGCCTTCGAATTCCAGGATGAAGCTGCGCAGATCGCCTGCGCACTCTGCGATGCCCAACCCGGCATGCGTGTTTGCGATCTGGCGGCAGGAGCTGGCGGCAAGTCCCTGGCTCTGGCCGCCACCATGCGTAATCGTGGCCAAATCATTGCCAGTGACATCGCCCCTGCCCGCCTTGCCCAGATCGCACCGCGCGCGGCACGGGCCGGCGCGACCATAATCCGCACAACCATGACGCCTGACGGGCGGTTTGACCGGGTCCTGATCGACGCCCCCTGCTCGGGTAGCGGGACGTGGCGACGCCAGCCGGACCAAAAGTGGCGTCTCACGCAGGAGCGCCTCGCCGAGTTCCTTCGGGTTCAGGATGCCCTTTTGGATCAGGGGGCCCGATTTCTCGCCCCCGGGGGGCGGCTTATGTATGCCACCTGCTCAGTCCTGCCGCAGGAAAACGAGCGGCGGATCGCCGCGTTCCGCGCGCGCCACCCGCACTTTACCGTTATGTCAGCGGCTTCTGTCTGGAACCACCTGCCGGCCCACCCACCCCTGAACGGAATTGGTGAATTCTTCCAGGCCAGCCCTTATATGACGCAGACGGACGGCTTTTTTACCGCAATACTGACGCGGGGCTGATTCCGAGCGCTACAGCGAAGGAGTACACGGTGCACCACATTCGCCTCGCCGCCGCTACCGCTCTCGTAGCGGCATTGGCCTGCCTGCCATCTCAGGCCGCCTCCCCTCAACAGCTCGAGCAACGGGCCCATGCAGCCGAACGTGCAGGCCACATGGACGAAGCGAGCATGCTCTATCAGGCGGCGGTCGTGGCTAATCCGGCGCGGACGCAAAGCTATATCGCCCTGGCCCAGTTCTACGCCCGTCATGACGAATACCACTTGGCGCACAAATATTTTGCCGAGGCGCTCTACCTCAATCCCAAACTGATCACCGCCCTGGGGGGGTCCGGCAAGACCGATCTTGCTCTTGGTAATCGCGCTTCGGCGGAAGACGATCTTGCCCGCCTGCGCCATATCTGCGGCGGGCGCTGCCCCGAAGAGCAGGAACTGGCCGCCGCCCTTTCGGCCCAATCCGTTGCCAAAGCCGGCGGTTCAAAGGCGTCGCTGGACAAGCGCTAAAGGCCCTTTTATAGCCTCGCCACATGGCGGCTCCTGTACTCGTAATCGACTTTGGCTCGCAGGTGACTCAGCTGATCGCGCGACGCGTGCGCGAAGCTGGGGTCTATTGCGAAATCGTTCCCTTCAACAGGGCTGAGGAGGTCCTAAAAAAGAGCCCTCCCCGCGCCATCATTCTGTCCGGTGGGCCGGCGAGCGTGACGCAGGCCGATACGCCGCGTGCGCCACAGGCCGTATTTGAACTGGGGGTACCGGTTCTAGGCATCTGCTATGGCCAACAAACCATGGTTGCCCAGCTTGGCGGCAAGGTCGAAGGTGACGGGACCCGAGAGTTTGGCCGTGCCGATGTAGAGGTCGTGGGCCAGTCCCCGCTGTTTGAGGGCGTCTGGGCATTGGGCGGCAGCGATCATGTCTGGATGAGCCACGGCGATAAAGTTACCGCCTTGCCTGTGGGTTTCCATCCCATCGCCGTCAGCCATGGTGCTCCCTTCGCTGCAATCGCCAACGAAGAACGCAAACTCTACGGCGTACAGTTTCATCCGGAAGTCGCTCACACCCCCCGCGGCACTGCCCTGCTCGGCAATTTCGTGCAAAAGGTCGCTCAGATCCCGGCAGATTGGAGCATGAAGGCGTTCCGCTCGCACGAGATTGAAAAGATCCGCGCCCAGGTGGGCAAAGGCCGCGTAATCTGCGGACTGTCGGGCGGTGTCGATTCCTCAGTCGCCGCGGTTCTCATTCACGAAGCCATCGGCGATCAACTTACCTGCATTTTCGTCGACACCGGCCTGATGCGCGCCGGTGAAGCTGAAGAGGTAGTGTCTTTATTCCGTGGACATTACAACATTCCTCTCGTGCATGCGGATGCCCGGGAGCTGTTTCTCAAGCGGCTGGAAGGTGTGACCGATCCCGAGAAGAAGCGTAAAATTATTGGGTCAACCTTTATCGACGTATTCGATGCCGAGGCCGAAAAGGTCGGTGGCGCAGAATTTCTCGCTCAGGGTACTCTTTATCCCGACGTGATAGAGAGCGTGTCCGCGACCGGCGGGCCTTCGGTGACGATCAAATCACACCACAATGTCGGCGGCCTGCCCGCGCGCATGAAAATGAAACTTGTCGAGCCATTACGCGAGCTCTTCAAGGATGAAGTGCGCGCGCTTGGCCGCGAGCTCGGCCTGCCGGCGCATTTTGTCGGGCGTCATCCCTTTCCTGGCCCAGGCCTTGCGATCCGTATCCCCGGAGACATCACGGAAGAGAAACTCGAGATCCTCCGTCGCGCCGACACTATTTATCTGGAGGAAATTCGCAATGCCGGCCTCTATGACGAGATCTGGCAGGCTTTTGCGGTTTTGTTACCTGTCAAGACAGTCGGAGTAATGGGTGATGATCGCACCTACGACTACGTCTGCGCACTCAGAGCCGTGACTTCCACCGATGGCATGACCGCAGACAGTTATCCCTTCACCCATGCCTTTCTGTCCCGAACAGCGACTCGTATTGTAAATGAAGTACGCGGCATCAATCGCGTGGTCTACGATGTGACATCAAAGCCTCCTGGCACGATCGAATGGGA
>JAGWRJ010000717.1 GCA_028869725.1 Alphaproteobacteria bacterium
ATAGCGACGATCTTCGTGCCTTTGCCGCGCTTGGTTGGGCCAACGGCAAAGCCCCCTTTTGGGCGCTCGCAAAGGTGGCATCCACGAACGCTTCGTCCAGATTCAGCTTGCCTCGCTCGTGGAGATGTTTGGCGGCAGGCGCAGCACCTCAACCAACCTCCCCTCGCGAACCCATTGCTGGAACCGGCGATGGCAGGTCTGGTACGGCGGATACTTGATCGGAATCTCGGCCCACTGCGCACCCCTACCCAGAATCCACAGCACGCCGTTCAGCACCGCTCGTGTGTCGTGCCACGGGCGGCCACGGTTGTCCTCACGCCGCCGAGGGCGCAGGATCGGCTCCACTGTTTCCCATTGTTCGTCCGTCAGTTTCCAGCGACCTGCCATCCCATTCCGCAGAGATGCCTTGAGCACCCACAGTTTCGCAGAATTCAGTTCCGAAAATGTTTATGAGATGGGTTCTAGCGTATCTCCGGATGCTCCGAGTCAATGACGGAAGCGATGGGTTCCTTATTTGCTCCTGATCCGGGGGGATTGGCAATCTCAATCCGGTAACGCACGCTCTGTGTCAATCGGGTTGTCCAGTTGTGGTCAATTGCGCCGATCAGGATATTAGGCTGTCTGCGGAGATGAGCCAACGAAGTCTCGTCAGCCACGACAACGCGGAACGAAATTCCTCTTTTTCCAAGTGCAGCCACCATCTAAGAAAGAACGGCTGCACCGTCGAGAGCGATTGCCTGTTCTTGAAGGACTGCGTATTCCAATGACGTGGGCACCTGATTCCGACGATGATGTGGGCTGGACGGCGGAGCGAAGCGACGTTGGTTGCTTTTACGGTAGCTAGGCTGCCCACATGGGGTCAAGAAAAGAGCAGTTGAAAGATTCATTAGCATCATTTCGCTTCCTTCTCTTTTTGTGAACCATACTCGATTCCGCTGGATGTGAGTACACATTCCGTTCGATGTGGGCAGATGTACTGCCAGTACGGGGCAGAGAGAACTGCCACGCGGGTTGTGTCAAGGGCGGAGTAAAACCAAGCCAGTGTGGCCGAGTAAATGTATGGTCCGCCGCAAAGCACCGCTCACGCGGCGCTCTGTGGCCTATTTTTGCTCCGGCGCTCATAACACACTCGTTGCAGAGGGCAAAAGCGTCTGGCGCAACGGCGCCACGCTTACGGGCTATGCCCTGCATGCCTCCCCCGGCAATTACGTGAGCTTCGGCGCGAGCTATCTATACGGACCAGCCATCACGCCGCGCGTTTCCAACACGCTCACTTTCTCGCGTCATGGACCGCATGTTTTTCGACGGCGGGATATCTCTTCTGATCTGGATAGATTGCACGAATGCAAGCGTTTAGAGTCGCCGATCGGGGATCGGTAAACCCCACGCCTTTAGGCGGCGGAAGCTCTTGTTCTTTCCTTTTGGGCCTACCCTTGCCGATCAGTCAGGGTGGTCCACTAAGGCGTATCCGGTAATGCGTCTGAAGCAGCACTATCGGCCGCAGGGCCGATCAATCCGGCTTTCAGCCGTAACACCGAAGCCACCGGCTCTTAGCCGGTGGTCAGTTCACAGACCTGGAGCTCCTCCCGGGCCGATTGTCGCGTTCCAAGTGCTCCATCGGTGCCCCAGCGTCTCTTCTACCAGCAGTTCAAACGCAATACATGCGGTGGCCCTGATTTCATATCGATAATTTCCGTTCCGATCACAGTCTCGAAGTTGTTCTTGCCTTGGCAGGGAGGCGTAGCGGCAAGAATTTTCGTCATGGCGCCCGAAGAAATCAACTCACTCGCCGCCACG
>JAGWRJ010000718.1 GCA_028869725.1 Alphaproteobacteria bacterium
GCCCGCGCCGGATTCGCCTTGACGGCGTCGTAGAGCTGGCGGGCAGTCTTGTTCTCGCAAACCATCGTGGGTTCGAAACGCAGAGTTTCGGGCATCTGGGGCGCCTCTCGCTTAATGATCTAAACTTATACCATTTAAGCGGAGGTGGCGCACAGGATGCAAGATGTCGGTGCGGGAATTTCCTCGCCTGCGGCACTGTCTCCATGTGGCCGAGCCCCACGCATGCGCAGGGCGGGCGTGAGGGACGCGTGCCGTGCCTTGCCGTCTACATCTAGCCGACGTCACGCCAGACGGATGATTCGCCGGTGCTCGTACGCCGTCTTTGCGTGCGTACATGATACTGGAAGCGGTCGGGTCGATAGTGCGCGTGGATGACCTGGACGGGCAAACCTTTCGCGCCACGCATGATGCGTTCGATCTTGAGCAGGGGTGCGCCGGGCGCCACATCCAATGCCCGCGCGATGGACGGCTCGGCGCCGGTTGCGGTGATCCACTGTTCGGCCTCAAGGGGGGCTGCACCGACGCTTTCGAGCAGCTTCAGCATCGGTGTCGATGCGAGCTGCTTGGCGGGAAAGCGCACTGCAATGTTCCACGGCACATAGGTCACGAGATATGAAAACGGTTCGCCCTGCAGCTTGCGCAGGCGGGTTGCGCGCTGGACCTTGGACTGTGGCTCGATGTGCAGCTGCTCGGCCAGGGCGTCGTTCGCGGAGATGACGCTTACGTCGAGCAGTTCGACTTCCGTCTCCAGCCCCATCAGATGCAGCGATTCGATCAGCGTATCGAAGGATCCCTTGACCACCGGGATGGTTGAGCCGCCGGACACGATGGTGCCACGGCCGCGATGGCGCGTAACGAGACCGTCGGCAGCGAGATCGTTGAGCGCGCGCTTGACCGTGATCCGTGACACTTCAAAGCAGCGCGACAGTTCCTGCTCACCCGGCATCAAGGTGCCACGGGCAAGTTCTCCGTGCCGTATCTTCTCGCGCAGAACGTTATAGATCTGATGATAGAGCGGGACGGGAAGCGCGGGATTAAGCAGGTCCGGCGTAAAACCAGAAGAATCGATGGTGTCGGGCATTTAATGTTCGTCGCTCCCCCACGACCAAACGCTTAATGACAGGACCTATAGTACGGGTGGAGGTCAAAGACCGCAATTTCCGTTTAGGCGTCCTCAGCGCGATTATCCTGGCCTGTCTGCGCCGCCGCGATCTGGGGAGATTTCGCTTTGATCGCTGCGCGAGACGCGGGCATGGAGTGCGCCGCGGCCCATGCGGGTCACGCGTTCTCGCAGTTATTGCTGAGGTGGCGCAGGCACGTCAGCAGGGACAGAGACCCGCCGTTCGGCGAAAGGCCGTATAAAGGCCTGCCGCTCTGCCACCGCCGACGATCCGGCGTTCCTCGTGTCAGCTCTGCGCAATCACCTCCACGAGCGTTCCATCTGGCGCACGCAGTGTTCCGGCGCGTCGTCCGCCATAGACCGCGCCATGGCGGACGACGGGCGGACGGATCCAGTTCTCCTTTATGCGTTCAAGGTTGGGACAGGTGAAGCTTGCGATGGCGAAGCAAGGTGGCAGGGCGTCAGGCACGGTCGGACGCGCTGTTGCAGCGCTGGGATACTGGTCGCACTCAAGAAAGACGTCGCGTTCATGGGTCATGGTGGCGAGGGTGTGCTTTTCGCTCACGGGCATGGCGAAGGCCTCGGCAAGGAGCGTGTATTCGATGGCCATGTCGCGGCCCGGAGCAAGGCCAAGCGCGCGCTCGAACCAGGCGAGCGAGGCATGCATGTCCGAACAGGCGAGGACGGCGATGAACAGCATGTCAACGAAGGAGCGGGCACGCGGCAGGTCGTATTCGGGCAGGTCGCCCTTGATCTGGGTCAGATAGACGATCTCGTCATCCGGACCACGCACCTGCATCGGAAAGATCGTGGGCAGACCATCCAGCTCCTTCGGCGGCCCGATGATCTCGAACGGTGAGTGCAGCAGTCGCTCGTTGAGCTTGAGCACATCCTGAACGCACAGTTCGATGGCCGCCCAGCCAAAGGTCCGTAGCGGGGGGACGGGAGCTGCGCGTGGACCTGCGACAAAGCGCAGGAATACCTCCTGTCCCGATTGAGGTCCCACCACCACATATGGCGCACCTGCTGCACCTGTTGCACCCCAGGATGCTGCGAGGTCGTCGGCCACCGTGCCTCTTTCCAGGATCCGGTATTCAAGCCAGTCGACGTAGCGTTGGGCGGTGGCGTCGGGATCCTTCACGCTCAGCGTGGCGGCGCGCAGCAATCTCATGATGGTCCTCAGAGGCAGGTTGCGTTGGTCAGGAAGCAGCAGATGTAGTGACGTCGCGGAAGGAAAGCCCGGTCCTGTGCCGCACTCAGGGCTCAGTCGTCTCAAGAAGCTCCTTTGCAACCTCTTCGCTCGCAAGGTCGCCTTGAAGGGTGGCAGGGATGGCCTCGGCCTCCTGCTGTACGATACGCAGGATCCGTGTGAGGTATTCCTGGGTCCACAGCGCGCGTTCCTGCGCAGCATTGGCGCTGGGGACGAAGCGCTCGATCTCGTCCGCGTCGAGCTGACCCTTGGCCTTCAGGATACGCTCAAGCGTATCCATTCGCGTGCGGGTCACCGCAAGCTCCTGGGCGATCGCCATCGTGATGGCAAGAACGCGTTCGGTTTCGGGCTGCAGAAAATAGGGCCGCTTTCCGGCAGGTTTGGCAGAAGCGCGTGCCAGCGCATCGGCAATACTCATGTTACTTACGTGCTCCAATCACATGCCAGGCGGCTTTGCGCCCATAATCCTCCGA
>JAGWRJ010000719.1 GCA_028869725.1 Alphaproteobacteria bacterium
CAGCTCCTCCTTGCCCGGGAGCTGGATGGCTACATCATTCCATTCCGTTGCCGTAACGAGCAGGGGGCCGGAGGCAATGTCGCTGAAGGAGGTGGCCAAGGCCGTCTTTGCCGCGACGTCATCCTCGGGTGCCACGATTTCTCCCATGACCTCCCAGCCATCGACATCCTCCGCAACCTGATCAGGCTGGCCGTACTCATCCCTTGCTGCGGTATGAGTCGACGCCTGCTTCAGGCTCTCCAGGTAAGCCCCGACATCAAGGTTTTGATGGAGCCGCGCGTGATCAAGGGCACTCAAACCTTGGGGATCTGTGGCTTCAACATCACATCCATACCTCACAAGAAGCGAGCAGACGTCGACATCCCCCTTGATGGCTGCGTGCATCAGAAGTGACAGGCCGCGTGAGTCCCGCAGCTCTACCTCGCCGCCGCCCTCAAGATGGTCACGAACGACCTCGACATCACCTTGGGAAACCGCCAGGCGAAGCAATGGCTTGATGGGCGGGTAGGCCTGCACTGCGATCACCCGAGCCATTCCATGCCCTGAAGCAGGTCACCAGCGGCGTACACCGAATCCTTTGCCCTGCTGGAACGATCCAGGCTCCAAATCCTTGCCAAGTACATCCAACATCCCCCTGTACTACAACACTTCGCTATGCCAACTTCAGGATCGACCAGACCACCTTGGCGATCTGCCGGGCAATCAGCGGCGGAACCGCGTTGCCGACCTGCACATACTGCTGGGTGCGGTTGCCCAGGAACAGGTAGTCATCAGGAAAGCTTTGTAACCTGGCCGCTTCTCGCACCGTGAGACTGCGACACTGGGTGGCATCCCAGTGGATGAACGCGTGCCCGTCCTTGGAAAGATGACTCGTCACGGTGTTTGAAGGAAGGTCCTTCATCTGCACACGGAATCGATCCGCAAAATCTCCTGACGCCCAATTGACATGATCCGGTGCGAGCTCCATGGGGAAGTCCTCGCTGGAAGGTGAGCGTTCGTGGACTTTGGCAAAGGCTGCGCTAAACAGGTAGCGACCAAGATCCGATGGCATGTGGTTGCGTGTTTCGTGATTGAGCACCACATCTTGGGCCGGATGGCGCAGCCACTTGGCCAAGGGGCTGGTTTCCTTGGTGTAGTTGATTGAGCGGCGGGGCAGCGTGTGATCCGGCACGAGTGCCTTGAGCTCGCTGGTGATCGCGGATCGATGGCCGCGCAGGGCCTTCACGACACGATCCCTTTCTTCAGCCACGACTTTCATCCATTGGTCCGGGCCATCCGGTTGGCGACTCAAGCCGCTCCGCAGTTTTGGGAGGCCTGCCAACGCCTTTTCGATCGACTCGCGGGTACCTCTTGTATCCAGCCCGGGCACCTTCGCAACGCCAGGACCAACGAGATCCTCACGGACCCCCATGATGATGACCCTGTGTCTGGCTTGGGCGATGCCGTGGTTCTCGCACCGGATGATGAACTCCCCGGGGTTCCCGGCGACACGCTCCGCTGTCCGTTCCTGCCCACTTTCGGCATCGACATGGATGGGCAGGAGTACGTACCGCTTGCTCTGGCCACTGGATGACGCGGAGCCTGCCAAGGCCGCCGCCGGGTCATGCAGATCCCGCACGATGGCATCGAACATCTCATTCTTGCCGACCCTGGATGTCAGGATCCCCTTCACGTTCTCCATGATGAAGATCGCGGGGGAATACCCGGCAAGGATTCCCAAGTATTGTTTGTAAAGGAAGTGCTTGGTGCTGCCCTTGGTGCGAAAGCTCCGATCCTTGCTTTGCCTCGAACGACCAACCAAGGAATAGGCTTGGCACGGTGGCCCGCCGATGAGGATGATCTCCTTGTACCGATCCCTCACTCCATCGATCCGCTCGAACAAGATTCGGTTGTGCTCGTCCAGTCCGAGAGTCAGATTCAGTGCCTCGCGCGACGCCTCTTCCCATAGGGCCTTCCACTTCCCGCCACCAAAGTAATCCGGTGGACACGGTGCGCCCCCCTTGGCCACCCTGCGCAGGTACTCGAAGTATTCTGGTGGCGGGGCGCCCTCCTGGCGACACAGGAGTCGGTAGAAGGCGCGCAGGCGCAGGGTGTCATGGGCCGAAGCCTCCATCTCTGCGCTGATGGCAAGTTCGAACGGGTGGTTTCCCGAGCCCGGCCGAGTCTCAAGGCTGCTGAATCCCTCGCCCAGCCCTCCCGGGCCTGCGAAGATGTCAATGACTCCGATGGCGTCGCTGTTGCGGTTGCTTGCTGCTGACAAGATCTGGACTCGGACGATATGGTTGATGTGATGAGTGTGGAAAAACGCTCGGCGCTGATGTCACGCGTCGGAGCGAAGAACACGGCACCCGAGATTGCTGTGAGGCAACGCCTTTGGCAATCAGGCTTTCGGTATCGCTTGCACGACAGCAAGCTTCCCGGCAAGCCGGATCTGATCCTTCCGAAGTGGCACGCGGTCATCTTCGTGCATGGCTGCTTCTGGCATCAACATGAAGGATGCCCCTACTTCCGCCTTCCCGCCACACGAACCGAATTTTGGGTTGAGAAGCTTCGCCGTAACAAGCAACGGGACGACGAAGTCACGACCTCCTTGCTCGAAAAAGGATGGCGCGTCGCTGTCGTCTGGGAATGTGCCATAAGGGCAAATGCCGAGTCCGCGGGCGACCTTCTCATGAAATGGCTTCGCCGCGGATCCACCCCGATAGAGGTATGGGGCGACAAGGCGAAGACTTGCCACTCTTCACCCATACGTGCCTCGACCTGATGCCCTTCAACAGCGTGCGCCCATGCAACGCCACTTCCTGGGCCAATCGCCATGACATGCCCTCCAACAGCTGATCAGCGCAGCCGCTTGGCGAGGTCGGCCGCATCCGGGTGGTAGTAGCGCAGCAACATGCGTGTGTCGCGGTGCCCGGTGATCTTGGCCAGCTCGTGGAGCTGAAACTTCCCCGCCAGCCGCGACGTTGCTTCATGACGCAGGTCATGAAAGCGCAGGTCGTTCAAGAAATCCGGATCGATGGACGCGCTCTCGCGCCTGCATTTGGCTTCATAAGCAGCGCGTGCGCGGTGCTGCGCCCGGTCGAAGGCCTGCGTGATACCGTCGGGGCGCATGGCAAAGACCCGGCCGCGTAGCTCAGCCGGCACGACAGGCTTCTTTCGACGCTTGGCCGGTGATTCGGGCAGTAACGCAGCCAGCGCGGCGACAGCCGCAGGCGAAAGCGGCACGTCGCGGCTGTTCCCATTCTTTGTTTCCGGGAGATGGGCCACTCGTCGCTCAAGGTCGATGTGCTCCCATCGCAAAGCAGCGATCTCCCCGCGCCGCATTGCTGTCTCCACGGCCAAGGTAACGAGGGCCGGTAACATGGGTGATTCGCTGGCCTCAACGACGAGCGCAAGCTCATCCTGCATTCGGCCGCGACGGTGGTTGGCTGCAGGGGGAGCTGTGACGATTCGGCGCGTGCGCGCATTGTTCGGGGAAGGCTTTCGCACCAGTTCAACAGGGTTCGCCAGACTCTCCATGCCCCACTCCTTCCTGGCCACGTTGAAGACATGGGAGAGCACGGCAAGACGGCGCAGCACGGTGGCTGGTGCGTATGTCTTCAGCCACTCGTCCCGCAGCACGGCTACATCGGCGCCCCGGATCGTCGCAACGGTTCGAACTGCCAACGGCGTGTCGCGCCAAGTCGCAAGCACGGAGCACTCCTGCACGGAGCCACGCTTGCCGGGCACCACCTCACGCTCGTACCGATCGAGCAATTCCCGCAGGATGGTGGATTCGGCTTCGCTGCGATCCAGCCAGACACCGCGGTTCATCTCCGACTCCACCAACGCCGCCCATGCTTCGGCTTCGCCCTTCGTGTCGAAGGTCTTGCTTTGCTTCGGCCAACCCAGCCGGCGCACCTGCGCACGCCACTGGTGCGCCCCACGTCGTTGAATCGTCGCCATCGTCACAACTCCTGACTCAGTGTGCCGAAATTGTGCCAAAAAACGACGTAAAATATATAAATTGTTGTTTTTATTGAATTAAAATTTGCGTTCGCAATGCGAAGGTCGGGAGTTCGATCCTCCTCCGCTCCACCAAAAAACAAGCACTTACGAACGAGGCCCGACAGACAATCGGGCCTTTTTCGTATCTGAGTGTCCCCGTTTTGTCCCCGTTTTGTCCCCAAGCGTACCGCTTCTGCTGTCCCCAACCTGTCCCCGGTACTTCCCGTGCCCAACTTTTTACAAGTTCCGCCGAGAACAACTCGAGCGCATGCACAAGACTGCATGTGCGGGGATCCGTGGCGGACCTTGGCAGCTTATTGACACAATGATATTAGTAGCGTAAACTGACGCGGGATCGCGTGTAACCGCCACACACCGATCCTGGTGCATCCCATGTGCATGTGGTGCACCTACCCCCGCACGTGCAGTCGCCGATGAGGAATCATCAATGCGACTGTTGACCATCTCTGACATTGCCCAGCGCGTCAGCTTCTCTAAGGCTACCGTCAAGCACTGGGCTTATCGCCGCCGCCCCGCGCCGGCCGGCTTCCCAAATCCCATTCGGGTCGGCCGCTCCTTGCGGTGGCCCGATCTCGAAATCGATGCGTGGATTGCAAGCCTTGCTGGCATCGATCAAAAGCAAGAAGAGCCCACCAAACCTCGGCGCGGCCGTCCGCGCACGCAAAGCGACAAGCAGGTGGAGGGCTGATGCATGAACATGCATACCTCCATCTCATCTTCTGCCCAGCATCCGGATCGCGCGAGCGCCGCCGCGGCGGACTTCATTTTCAGCAGACATCAGCAGGCATACATCGCTCATCTCGCTCGGCGGCTCCATGCGGATCGTGACGAAGTTCAGGCGGTTGGCTGGGAGCAAGCTTGCCGCCTTGCGCGCAACGGTCATGATTTGGCAACGTCGGTAAAAAACTGGAAGCAGCGCGTCAATGATGCGGTCCGAGATGAGTGCGGGTACAGCACGCGCTTCTACGCCGATGGATCCCACTCCATCGAGATCCAGGGCCGCACGCCGGAATCGCATCTCCTGGAGGCGGAGGCCAATGGGCAACCGAATGCGATCGGCAGTTGGCACCATGATGCTAACGATATTGTGCAGGCCACGCTCGATGCATCGACGCTTGCAAAGCAGATGCAGATCTCGATCCGCCATGCGCGCCGGTACGTCACGCGGTGGCACAACCAGAACGAAGTCAGCAACGACTGATATGCAGCGCCATGGATGGCCGCACTGGCCTGAAAGGCGGGGCTCGCACGTGCGGGCCCCGCCACGCCGTGATCAGTCCTCGCTCTGCACCATCACTGTGAACACGGGTTGCACGGTGAATTCAACTCGTTGTCGCAACACTTCGTGGAAGCGTAGGCGCCACACCGTCTCCTTCAGCGTGTCGTGCGGCTAGGTCTCGCGGTTGGTGCTGTGCCGATAGGTGGCAATCACCAGATTGTCGGTTGCCCCGGTGGTGACGCCTTGGGAAGTGCGGATTCGGGTAGCGGCCGCATGCTGCTCAAAGTAAGCCAGTGCCGTACTGACCGCCTTGTCATGTGCTTTGATCAGGCGCGCATCGCCAGATTCGCAACCGCAAGTATGGGCATCGCTGGGCGCAGGCCGCTACATCAGCCCCCGCCCCGCGAAGCTGACGGTCGCGACCGCCCCGACCACGATGTGATCGAGCACCCGGACCTCGATGGTGCGCAGGGCCGTGACGAGCTCCTGGGTGATGTGCCGATCGGCCGCGCTGGGCTCCGGCTCGCCGCTCGGGTGGTTGTGGGCGAGGATGCACGCCGCCGCGTTGATGCGCAGCGCTGCCTTGACCACCTCGCGCGGATACACCGAAGCGCCGGCGATGGTGCCGCGGAACAAGCACTCGGTGCCGAGGATGCGGTGGCGCTCGTCGAGCCAGAGGACGTGAAACTCTTCATGGTCGAGGGCGCCGATGCGCGTGCGCAGAAAGTCGGATGCGTCCTGGGGCGAGCTCAGGCTGCCCTGCCGCTCGATGCGCCGGCGGAGGATGTCTTCGGCCGCCACCAGCACGTCGGCTTCGCTCAGGGGGCCAGTGCTCGTGTAGTGGCCGAGAATGTCGCGGATCAGGCTCATGGGGTTCTACCTCGGCGCGGGATGCGCCTCGGGGACACGCGGGCGCCGCCGATGAGCGCGGTGTGCACCGCCAGGCCGTAACACCGTGAAGGACGTGGGGGAGAATCCCCCACGTTGCACGCTGCGCAGGCGGCGCTACCGTTCCCCGCTCAGGCCAGCACCGCCGAGGGCCGTGATGCCGGTCCGCCTCGGCCATGGACGGGTTCCCCTGAGCACGACGTGCGCGGAGACTCCGCTGGCGTCGGCAGGGCAGCCTCGCCCCACACCAGAGCCGACTGCGCAGGCGCATGGGCGCCCTTGACCCTCGACCCCGTCCGCGGGCTCAGCGCCCCCAGCCGTCGAGTTCGGCACCCGCGGTTCTGCCGGCGCCTGCGCTCGGTGTGCCGCGGTCACTCGAGGTGTCCAGGGCACTGCTGCGCGCGGCCGTCTCGCCTTCAAGCTCTCGGGCGGAGCCCTGCTCGCGTTCGGCCGACGGCATCTTCTCCCAAGGTGCAATCATCGCCGCCTCGCGCTGGGGTCCGGCCGCTCGATCCGGGCTGATGTCGAGGGCGGTCTCCTTCTGACCGGAGGTGCGGGCGACCTGCGAGGCCAAAGCCACGCGATCGTCGGTGTAGACGATCGCCTCGTGTGTCGCGCGGCTCAACGCCACATACAGCGACTGCTGGTTCATCAGGTTCACGCGGTCGGACTCCGCGTGTACCAGCACGCGCACACACGTCGATCCCTGCGCCTGATGCGCGGTCTGCGCATAGGCGTAGTCGAGGGCGACCGCCTTCGCCGTACCCAGCGTCTGCGCGCCGCCGCGCGCGTCGCGGACATGCAGCACACCTGCTTCGACCCGATCCACCGTCAGCACCGCGCCGCCTTTCAAGTGACCGACGGGCTCGCGCAGCGTGATCCGGTCCCCAGCCTGCAAGGTGAGCTCCCGCGCCGTCCAGGCGCTGAACCGGGCATAGCGCGCCGGGTCGATCTCGGCGCGCTGGCCACCGCTGCGTTCCAGCGTCAGCCGGTTGCGCTCGGCATCGACGGTGACGATGCGGGCGCTGTCGCCTTTGGCGAGCTCGAGGCTGGCGTAGTTGCGCCCGGCGCGCAGCATGTCGCCCTCGTGATACGACCCGGCCTGACGCGCTTGCACCCGAGTCAGATCCTGCCGCTCCAGCACCGTGATCCTGGCTTCGGGCCCCGTCAGTTCGCCGCGCGTGGCCAGCTCACCGCGGATGGCCATATTGATCGCCGTCCGATCGTCTCGACCGGGCGCGATCACCAAGGTTTGCGCACGCTGCTCCGGTGAGAGCGCGGCATAGTCGCGCGCGATCGTGGCCACGCGATCAGCCCGCTCCTCGAGCTGCCGCACGTCGACCTTGGCCAGCGCCGCCGAGGGGTCACCCCGCAGGGCGTCATAGACGGCGGCGCGCAACTGCTCGTCTTTCTGCCGCACGATGACGTCGAGGACGGACGTCTTCAGGGTGGAGTGTTCCTGCAGCTGCCGAAACGCCGCGCCGGCCTCGATGCTGCCGAGCTGCTTGACGTCGCCGACGAGCACGACGCGGTCGCCATGGGTCTTTTCCAACAAGCGCGCCATGTCCCGAGCACTGAGGAGACTTGCCTCGTCCACGAGGTGAGCGGTGCGACTGTGACCGTGCTGACGATGCCCCTGCTGCTGGCGGATGGAAGGCCCCTCCGGCGCGTCGGCCAAGAACGACGCCACCGTTCGGCCCTCCGCGCCAATCGCCTTGCCCAAGATCTCGGCCGCCGCCCGGGTCGGCGCCAAGCCTTCGACCGTCCAACCGCGCTGGCGAAGCTCGGCCGCCGTCGCCGCAAGCACGCTCGTGGTCTTGGCCGTGCCGGCATAGCCCTGCACTAGGGCCACGCGATCGGAACCGGTCAGCAGGGCGAGGGTGGTGTCTCGTTGGGCCGCATTGAACGCCTGGCTGCTGCGCTGTTCCTGCCGGGCGATGGCGGTCAGTGCGTCTTCGCGACCGACCCACGGCGTTGCGCGCCCCGCGCTGGTCTTCGCGATCACCAGCATGCGCCGCTCGACCTCGAGCGCTTCACAGGTCGCATAGCCCGACTGGAGGCCCCGCTGCCCGGTGATGACGTCATAGG
>JAGWRJ010000720.1 GCA_028869725.1 Alphaproteobacteria bacterium
GCTTCGGCGGGCCTTTCCAGCAGAAACTCCTGGAACTTCTCCGCCATCAGCGATTCCACCACTGCCTTGACCTCGGAAGACACCAGCTTGTCCTTGGTCTGCGAGGAAAACTTCGGGTCCGGAAGCTTCACCGAGACGATCGCGGTCAACCCCTCGCGTGCGTCGTCGCCGGTGAGCGCGAGCTTGTCCTTTTTTAGCAGCCCTTCGGCTTCGATATAGTTGTTGATGGTACGCGTGAGCGCCGCGCGGAAGCCGGCGAGGTGGGTTCCGCCATCACGCTGCGGAATGTTGTTGGTAAAGCAGTACACCGTTTCCTGGTAGGAATCATTCCACTGCAGCGCAATCTCGACCGTAATCCGATCGCGCTCGGCCACAAAGTGAAATTCGCCCGGATGAATCGCGGTCTTGTTGCGATTGAGATACTGCACAAACGCGCGAATCCCGCCCTGATACTGGAAGATTTCGTGCTTGTCGGCACGCTGATCGTTCAGCAGGATACGCACCCCGGAATTCAGAAATGACAGCTCCTGCAGACGGCGTGCCAACGTTTCATAGTTGAACTGGATGTGCGTAAAAACCTTGGAGCTGGGCTTGAAGCGGATTTCCGTGCCCGTGCCCTGGGCATCACCGATGATTTTCAGCGCGTAGGCAGGATCACCGTTGCGGTATTCCTGCTCATGCAATTTCCCGTCGCGCTTGACCAATAGGTGCAGGTGTTCGGACAAAGCGTTAACCACAGATACGCCGACGCCGTGCAGCCCGCCGGCAACTTTGTAAGAGTTGTCATCGAATTTTCCGCCTGCATGCAGAACCGTCATAATGACTTCGGCCGCGGAACGGTGTTCTTCCTTGTGCATGTCCACGGGGATGCCGCGGCCATTGTCCACGACGGTGACCGATTCATCCTCATGAATTGTTACGGAAATCTCAGTGCAATAGCCTGCCAGTGCCTCGTCGATGGAATTATCCACAACCTCGAACACCATGTGGTGGAGGCCGGTCCCGTCGTCGGTGTCCCCAATGTACATCCCGGGCCGCTTTCGGACAGCATCAAGCCCTCGTAAGACCTTGATATTATTGGAATCGTAGCGCTTTATATTAGACATAATATTCGTCATCAGCAGGAAAATAATTATACCATCCTGAGGCAGCCACCCTGTTTCACGTGAAACACAGCACCAGCGGCTTCGTTCAGAGCGGTCAACGATTCTATGGCGGTCATTATCACTTGAGTCCCGACCTCACCGATCCTCTGCAGTAATCGTTTCAAATGGTCGGCATCAAGCTCCGCTGCCAAATCATCCACCAGAAGTGTGCATGAGAGTCCGCTTTCACGTTGATAGAAATCCGCCTGAGCAAGCAGAAAGGCAGCTGCCAAGACCTTTTCTTGCCCTCGTGAGATCCCTTCCTGAGCTGGCTGGCCGTTTACACGAATGACGATATCAGCGCGGTGCGGCCCTATATGCGTAACCCCAAACATTCGATCCTTCTTGGCCCACATTTGCAGGGCCGCCGCAAACGGCACGCCCACCGGCCATCCGCGCCGGTATTCGACTGACACAGAGACACTGTCCAGTGACTGTTCTGCGAACTCCAATACGTGTGGGCATAGGTCCTGGAAGTACCGATGCCTGATCTCGCTGAGCTCTTCGCCATGTTTGACCAGTTCAACGTCCCAAACTGCAACTTCAGCGTCTGGCCGGCTTGCTTTCAACAAAATGTTCCGTTGTCGGAGAGCTTGGCGATAGCTATGCCATGTGTGATAGAAACGCTGTTCCACGTGAAACGTACCCCAGTCCAAAAACTGCCTCCGGTACTTTGGTCCGCCATTGATCAGCTGATTTGCTTGGCCATCAAGAAGCTGGACGGGGAAAACAGCGGCCAGTTGACTCAAGCCTTTAACGGCCTTACCTGCAATCTCTACCTCCAGGTGGCCACCCTGCCTGGCAAGACTGATTTCCATAGGCAAGGGTTGGTTGATTGCTTGCGCGGTCAAAAGAAACCGTGCGCAGCCTTGCTGCACAGTAGCATCGAGATGTGCTGTCCGGAAGGATCGCCCTCGGCTCAAGATATAAAGCGCTTCCAAAATGCTGGTCTTGCCTGAGGCGTTCTTCCCCTCGATTACATTAAGGTGGGGCGAAAGATCCAGGTCAACAGCGGAAAAACAACGGAACTGCCGTAACGACAGACTTTGCAGGCCCATAATGACCTTCAGTCATAGCCGCATTGGCATGACCACATAACGGCAGAGATCGTTTTCTGGCGCACTGATGAGACAGCTGTTATTGGCATCGGTGAGAGTAATCTGCACGCGATCCTGATCCAGCGCCGACAGAGCCTCCAGAAGATAGGTTACGTTGAACCCAATCTCGAGATCTCCACCTTGATACTGGATTTCAATCTCGTCTTCGGCTTCTTCCTGCTCCGGGTTATGCGCCAGTATCTTGAGATTTCTGGCCGCAAGTTGCAGACGGACACCCCGGTATTTCTCGTTTGAGAGGATTGAGGCACGATGCAGTGCTTCATAAAGTTCAGCGCGACTTGCATTTAATATCTTATCTCCACCTTTTGGCACTACACGCTCATATTCCGGGAAACGGCCGTCAATCAGCTTCGATGTGAGCCGAATTCCTGTCATCGTGACCCGAATGTGGTTAGAACCAAGGTCAATTGACACTTCTTCGTCACGCTCACTCATCAGTCTTTGCAGCTCTAGTACGCTCTTGCGAGGGATAATGACCTGCTGCATGCCGTTTCCGCCAAACGTTGCTTTGAGATCACACAAAGCCAGCCTGTGCCCGTCGGTGGCGACTGCCCGTAATTGCTGCTCAGCAACTTCCAAGAGCAGACCATTCAGGTAATAGCGCACATCCTGCTGCGCCATTGAAAACGCTGTCCTGGTAAACAAATCGCGCAGTTTCGCCTGCGCCACACGAAAACTGCGTTGCGCCTTAATGTCTTCGACGAGCGGAAAATCGGCAGCCGGTAATGTGGCCAGACTAAAGCGGCTACGGCCAGAGCGTAGGGTCAGTTTGCCCTTATCGAGCGCAACCATAACCATTACACCCTCCGGCAACGCCCTACAAATATCGAGCAACTTGCGTGCCGGAACGGTTACTTCACCCTTTTCCTTAACATCAACATTTGCGGTAGCAACCAGTTCAACCTCCGTATCAGTGGCCGTAACAGCCAAGCCAACATCACTTGCGGCAAACAAAAGATTAGCCAAAATCGGCATCGTCTGGCGGCGCTCTACAATCCCCGCAACGGCTTGCACCGGCGCAAGAAGCGTTTCTCGAAGGGTTTCAAATTTCATTTATTCACCAATTCGGTTATACATCACTAAATTGTTTTTAGAATATCCTGTAATCTTAATTAGTCTGCGCAAAACTGTGGATATTGTGTATTTTCCTTCATTTTCAGTAACATGCCTGCTTTGGAAACTGTGTGTCCATCAGACGGATGATATAGGGCAACATGTTAATGAAACGCGAGCGGACATCGAGCGCAGAATGTTCCACAGTTTATCCACAATCCATTAGGCCGTCAGTGTTCTGACCAGGGTTTGATAATCTTCTTTGATGCGAGCGTCCGATTGCCTTAGCTCGTGTACCTTGCGGCAGGCGTGCAAGACAGTGGTGTGATCCCGGCCCCCAAAAGCATCGCCAATTTCCGGCAAGCTGTGGGTAGTAAGCTCTTTTGCCAGGCACATTGCGA
>JAGWRJ010000721.1 GCA_028869725.1 Alphaproteobacteria bacterium
CGCTGGCGGGGATCGACACAGCGGTCGCATTCCCACCGACGCCAATCATCGTCAAGACGCCAGCATGCCCCACAGTGCTGATGCCGCCGGAAGACATGTCGTCGGCCAGACACTGGGCCATCAGTGGCAGTGGCACGGATCTGGAAGCTCTTTGCATGGATCCGCTAGGGCGTCTGCTCGGTTTCGCACTCACCGGGCAGGCAGCAGCGCGCAAGCTACAGCTACTAGACGCCATGACGGAACACAGGCAACCACTTGCAAACATAGTGGAAGCACCATTTCCACAAGCGGGGTAATTGAAATGGCGACAAAATTGACAGCGGTGATCCCCATAACAACAGAAATCAAGAAGAGCGAGCGCGACATTTTCGAGCGGCAGCGGCGTTTTGCGACGACTCTGCGCGGGTCGACCGTAACGGAGCGGCTGGCCAAGCTGGAGAAGCTGCGCCTGGTATTGGAGCGGCGCCGGGACGATATCAATCAAGCCGCGGCAGCCGACTTTGGCAAGCCCGCGGCAGAGGTTGAGCTGACCGAGATTTTTCCGGTGCTCCATGAAATAGCTCACGCCAAGCGCCACTTGAAAAAATGGATGAAGCCGGTATCCGTGTCTGCAACCCGGGCAATGCTGGGGACCGCCGCGCAGATACGCCACGAGCCCAAGGGCGTTTGCCTGATCATTTCACCGTGGAATTACCCCTTCAATCTGACCTTCGGGCCTTTGGTATCAGCGATCGCGGCCGGCAACACGGCCATGCTCAAGCCGTCCGAATTGACGCCACATTGCTCGCAGCTTATTCGGGAGATCGTCGAAGAGCTCTACTCTCCAGACGAGGTGGCAGTATTCGAAGGGGAAGCTGAAGTGGCCCAGCATCTTCTGAGCCTGCCGTTTGACCACATCTTCTTCACCGGCAGCCCGGCCATCGGCCGGCTGGTGATGCGTGCGGCGTCCGAGCATCTCACCTCGGTGACCCTTGAACTGGGAGGCAAGTCGCCGGCCATCGTCGACGAGACGGCAAACCTGGAGAATGCTGCGCGCAACATCGTCTGGGGCAAGTTCGCCAACAATGGCCAGACCTGCATTGCGCCTGACTACGTCTATGTGCACCAGAGTGTCCGGGACCGGTTTCTGGAGAAGGCTGCGCAGCAAATCGGGCAGATGTATGGAACTACCGCCGAGGCCGTAGGTAAAAGCCAGGACTACTGCCGCATTGTCAATAGTCGGCACTTCGAGCGTCTGCAGGGCCTGCTGGATGACGCCAGGCAGAAGGGGGCCAGCATTGCGGCCGGGGGGGCGACTGAAGCTTCAACGCGCTTCATCGCTCCCACGATACTTACTGATGTGCCGATCGAGGCGAAGGTGATGCAGGAGGAAATCTTCGGCCCGTTGCTGCCAGTGCTCGTCTACACCGATCTCGACCAGGTACTGAAGGACATCAACTCGCGACCGAAGCCGCTTGCTCTCTACGTATTCAGCAAAGACAAGGCGCGGACCGAGAAAGTGCTCCGGCAGGCACCTGCGGGTGGCAGCTGCGTCAATCAATGCGTCGTGCACTTCCTGCACGGCAATTTGCCGTTTGGCGGCGTCAACAACAGTGGCATCGGCAGCGCCCATGGTGTTTACGGTTTCAAGGCGTTCTCCCATGAACGGGCGGTACTCGTGGATCACTTCAGCATCACGCATTGGCTATTTCCGCCTTATACGAGGCTGGTCAAGATGCTGATACACATGACGTCCCGCTATTTTGCATGACGGGCATCAACGCCAAAGTCCAAATGAAAAGACAACGAAATAAAAAGGGGAAAACGCCATGTTCGACTATATTATCGTGGGCGCCGGATCGGCGGGATGCGTGCTTGCCAACCGACTTTCAGCAGATCCGTCGATATCGGTCTGCGTACTCGAGGCTGGGCCGCCCGACAAAAGCATGTTCATTCACATGCCGGCCGGTGTCGCTGCAATCATGCCAGGCAAATACATACGCTCGCTCAACTGGGCCTTTCAGACAGTACCTCAGCCAGGGCTGAACAACCGCCGCGGTTATCAACCGCGCGGCAAAACGCTGGGAGGCAGCAGCTCGATCAATGCCATGATTTATACGCGCGGCCACCGTGACGACTACGATCACTGGGCGGCGCTCGGCAACGATGGCTGGTCTTATTCGGACGTCTTGCCGTACTTCAAGAGTACAGAACACCAGGAGCGCGGCGAGGATGCCTACCACGGCGTCGGTGGTCCGCTGAATGTTGCCGACCTGCGTTCGCCCAACGTGATCGATGA
>JAGWRJ010000722.1 GCA_028869725.1 Alphaproteobacteria bacterium
ACCGATCTGATGGCGCATCTCGCGACCCAGACCCTGAACACCGCAGCCCTGCCCAAGGCGCCGAACGCCACCTTCACCACCCTGGCAAATCCCACACCGCTGCAAGCCGCCGCCTTCGACCTGATCGGGATCGCCCCCATGCGTGTCCAGTAAGCGTCAAAATCAGATCAGAAAGTTTATCGATAAATACAGGGAAATTGCATTCAGATTAGTGAAAACTTCAGCCTAAACATGTCGCTGCCGGAGTTGCCGAATTGCACGCCGATCCGAATTCGATTCAGATAACGAGACAGGACCGCTGTCGCGTTGGAGACATGAGATGCGGCCTTTCACGCGAGAGCGGCTGGTCGCCCGGTATCGGTATATCGAAAGCCTGTCGCCGGACGGTCTGGTCTGGGAGTTGGTTCGACGCAGTGCCGCGTACCGAGAGGATTACGCGGCCGCGGTAGAGCGCGCGCATGACCCGAAGCCGGAAGCGCCACTGTCGCTCTGCGCACGCTGGAGGTTGCGATTTCCTGGAAATTCCCGACACGACCGGTGACAGGGCCATGCTTTTCTGGATTGCAGAGGCAACCGCTCGTGTCGTTCATGTTCGTGTCGGCACTGACGAAACGATTGGCGAATCCCTCGTGCGGTTCGACCCCGATAATTGGGGGGCGCATTACACTGGGCGTCCGACGCCGGATGGTTATCATCTCGTCGTCGCGCCGTCGGCCAGCGTGCGTCATCATCTGATTTTCCAGTCTCGTGACCCGCCGCCAGCGGATGCATCGCTGACGCCGGTTGTTCCCTGGGATGCTTGGCATCCGGAGCGGTTGGAGGCGGCGCACGCGTTCTGGAGGTTCGCCGCCCGTCCGCGTGTTCCGGCCGCTTCCAGCACCACGAGGCCGAAACCGCATCCGCGCGGGTTGAAGATCGCCTACATGGCCTGGGCGCTGGACCTTACCATTACCGGCGCGAGTGAGCGCGACATCCATCGCGCCCTGCTCGGCGAGCCGCCGGCCGCCTGGGAGGACAGCGGCGCCCGTAGTCGCGTTCGCACCCTCGTTGCGACCGCCCGCCGCTGGCGCGATGGTGCCGCTTTCAGATTGCTGAAGCCGCCGCGTCCGATCTGAACCTACGTGCCGCGCAGTTATGTAATGAAATGTCACGTTTACCGCACGGTCGAACAACGCCTTGGGCAAAGCACGACGGCCAGAAGCCGGCGCAATCCTTTTGAAAGGGCAAACGCGATTCAAATCAGCACCGCGCCGGACGGTTCGGCTTTGACTGGTAAAGACGCCGCTGCACGTTAGGCTTGAGGGCGTTCTTTAGATCCTTGTTGATCAGCACAAGATCAAACCATTCCGGATCAAAATGGCCGCCCGCCCAAGCTTTCGTCTCTCGATGATTATCGTGTCTGCGATCGGCCATAACTTCGAGGAACTTCTCATAACCTGGTACTCCGCCAACATCTTCGGGGGGCCGCGCACGCGCGCCGTCGACACAGGTCGCGAAGCGGGGAATCAGATCAAGTGCCAGAAACTCTTCAATCTCTACCGAATGGCGCCAATCGTCGCCAAAATCATAGGTATAGTGGAATGCTGGCACTGGGCGTTGTCCAAAATTCAGCAGGCGAACGGACGTTTCGTCCAGGGACATTTCATCGAGCCCGGCAGACGGGTCGTTTGTTTCCGCGACGGGACCAAAGCGAAGCGGGCCAATCCGGAATTCATGCATATGATAATTCCACCAGTTGAACGCCGCCTGGATGACGAGATGCAGCATCCCGAGATCCCAGGTCAGCGGCACGATCAGCTGGCGCCAGATTGGCGGCTCGATGTCCGCGATCACGACACGCAGCCGCACTGCGTTGAGTTGCCGATATTCCATAGCGTCGAGTGAAGCGGTCACCTACCGCTGAGTCAATGTCGCGTAGCCGGCACTGGATGCTGTCGGATCAACCGAGCCACCATGGCCGATTTTGGCCCTCCCCTGAAAACGGCCCTGAGCAACGCGCAGCCGAACGCCGATCCTGCGTGGCGATGCGAGCCGATTGCCGGCCGCCCGATGGAGATCGCCGCCATGCAACAAGACACGCTACCCAATCTGCCACCACGGTATCTCCGGACACCGGAAGCCGCACGATTTCTTGGCCTGTCGGGCCGGACGCTGGAGAAACATCGCAGCTTCGGCAGTGGCCCCGCCTATCGCAAGATCGGCGGCCGGGTAGTCTATCGGCTCGTTGACCTACAGGACTGGGCCGAATCCGGCGCTCGGCAATCCACCTCGGATCCCGGCACCAGCGTCGCCCGTGGCCCAGGACGCCCGGCCAAGCTCGTTTTCCGATGAACGGCGATCACCCCTTGCCGGCGATGCTCGAGCACGCGCGCCCGCGAGCGCCGGTCGATCTGATGAACTGGCCCTGGTTCAGTCTGGCCAAGACACCGCGTGCGGCACCGATCCGCTATCAGGGGAAGAAGCATTCCGTTCACGTCGCGCCGGTGGCAGGTGCCACCGCCATCGCGACGATCTGGGATGCCGACATCCTGATCTGGGCCATCGCACAGCTCGTTCAGGCGCAGGATGAGCGGCTGACCATCTCGACCCGGCTGATTGCGCCGGCAAGCCGCATTCTGGGCTTCCTGGGGCGTGATACTGGCCGCAGCCAGTATGTCAGGCTGGCCGCCGCCATCGGCCGTCTGGCGGGCACCCAAGTCGAGACCACGCTCGGCGCCACTGAAAACGCATCAGTCCGGTTCCGCTGGATCGAAGCCTGGGAAACGACGCCGGCGGGCGTCCTGCTGACCCTCCCGGAATGGTTGTTCATGTCGGTGCGACAGCGCCGAGTCTTGTCCATCGATCCGGACTATTTCGGTCTGACGGGAGGCATCCAGCGATGGCTCTGGCTGCTCGCGCGCAAGCACGCCGCCCAACAATCCACAGGCTGGGTGGTTTCATTCGACCTGTTGTACGCCCGATCCGGAAGCGCTTCACGGCACGGCGACTTTGTCGCAGCCTTGCGCAGACTGGCGCGCTCCGGGCGGCTGCTGACGTATCGGCTCGACCCGGTCTGGCACCGTGGCAAAGAGGCGGTGCGGATCGGTCGATATGCCGTGCCCATCCACAGTGCCATATTGGTGCCTGGGGATAACCCGGGGTTTTTGTTCCCAAACCGGGGGGAGCCAGTGTGAACGACCACGGCCTATCACCCGACGGTCCACGGCCGATCAAACGTAATTGCGCGGCCTATCAAACGGACGCCAGAAAAAATCGGCAAAGTAAATCAACCAGTTGCCGGCGATTTTCACGCCGATAGCGTCCGTCAATGTGGTGGAAATTCTGGTATAGCTGAAGCGGCCAATGGTCACGCGGCGACGGTGGAA
>JAGWRJ010000723.1 GCA_028869725.1 Alphaproteobacteria bacterium
CTTTCGTCTGTTCTTCCTTAGCCTCTCCGCTGGCTATTTTAGCGCCTTTGCCAATCCCGACCTCCCGGACTTCGTTCCCGCGGTCAATACCGTTCTGAATGCCAGTTCTACAAATCCAGACTTCATATATTATCAGGCAAGCATCGATGGCAAAGGTGTTTACCGCGTGTCCGGCATGCGTGGTGACGGCTTGTTCGTGCTGTTTGACATCGCGGCCGGCGGTCTTGGGGTCATGGATGAACTCGGACCTTCGCTCGGAACGATTGACCTAGACCGACTGACGGTCGCGCAGGACGGATCTTTCGACTTTATCCTCGCGGCAGAACGGCCGTCGGATTGGCACGGTGATTGGTGCAAGCTGGAGCCATCAGCGCGCACGCTCGTCGTGCGTCAGGCGGCGTATGACTGGGGCTCCGGTCGGGACGGTCGGTTTGCTATCGAACGCGTCGACGTTGCACTCACACCGCGCCGCCTGGATCCTGAAGAGATCGTTCGTCGGCTCTCGCGGCTTGCCGCCTATCCGGAGCGATATGCGGGAATGTGGATGAGCCACATGGCCAACTGGCGGCGGAAAGGCTTGATCAACCGCCTCGAGCATGATGACTGGTCCGGGCGTGGTGGTGTTGCAGGGCAGCACTACTATCAGGGCCTTTTCCGTCTCCAGCCGGAGCACGCGCTGATCCTCGAAACCGATCTGCCACAAACGGTGCGGTATTGGAACGTTCAGCTTTCCGATCCTCTGTGGAACACCATTGACTGGCTCAATCATCAGAGTAGCCTCAATGGCGGTCAGGCTCGTCTCGATCGTGATGGGCGATTTCGCGCTGTGATTGCGTTGGAGGATCCTGGGGTTGCCAATTGGCTCGACCCAGGAGGGTGGTCAGAAGGGGCGATTATGCTTCGATGGACCGAGGCAAGTTCAGGACCTGAACCCACTTTACGGCTGGTACCGCTTTCCAGTCTCGGTGCGCATCTACCTGACGATACAGCGCGCGTTACGCCACAAGAGCGCCAAGTCCTCCTTCGCGCTCGCCGCCGAGGTGTGCAGCTACGTAGGCGGTGGTGAGAACGAGAGACTTATCGTGAAGCCGCTTGGCGTTGGTGTAGTAGGTGCGAATCTTCAGGGAAGCTGGGGAGTGCGGGCGCATCTTCCGGCGCTTTGTAGACTTGAAGACGTGGCTGCTGTGGCAGTGACTACTTCGCACCGTGAGGCGGCAGAGGCCACGGCCTCGCAATTTAGGATCCCACATGTTTTTGACGACGCCCGGGCGTTGGCGGAGCATCCTGAGGTCGACGTCGTAGCGATCTGCGTGCGGGTGCCGTATCACTTTGAACTGGTAATGGCGGCGCTGGACGCCGGGAAGCATGTTTATTGTGAGTGGCCCTTAGGGCGTGACAGCGAGGAAGCGCTAGAACTGCAGCGTCAAGCCGAAGGCCGCGGCGTGACCCACATGGTTGGTCTGCAGGCGCGCAGCTCGCCGCTTCTCCATTATGTCCGGGATCTTGTCTCAGAGGGCATTATAGGTACGGTACGCAGTGTGGGGCTTACACATTCGGTTGCCTGGCCCGCTCAGCCTCCGCCATCGATGGCCTATCTGCAGGACCGCTCGAGCGGGGCACATTTTCTGAGCATACCGGGTGGCCATTCGGTCGATGCGCTGTGTTGGCTGTTTGGAGAATTCCGAACATTATCGGCGACTATGGCAACGACCATACCCAATATCGAAATTGCCGGTACAGGCGAACAGATCGTTCGCAGTTCGGCCGATCAGATCGTGGTTAGCGGTGCGTTGGAGAATGGTGCGGTGGCTTGCCTTCGGTTGTCCGGTGGGCCCTCGGCCGGAACGGGAATTCGTCTCGAAGTCAACGGCGATAAAGGTGACCTTGTAATCGTATCTGGAGTTGGCGGGCGCGGCATTCAGATGTCCGATCTGCGGCTCTATCGAACGACTGGTTTAGGGAAGCTCGAAATGATCGCAGTTCCAGACAGCTATTTTCCGGTACCGGGGGCTCTGCGGTCTGGCCCTCCTCTGAATGTGGCTTGTGCCTATGTTCACCTGGCAAAAGCGATCCGCGAAGGGGTACCTGTAAGACCAAATTTTGCTGATGCGGTCTTACGTCATCGAACCCTTGACCGTATTGAACGGGCTGCGGAAATAACGCTATCGCTGTGATGGCTTCGGTTTGGCAGTTACCCAACTCCTCGTAGGAACGGTCTGCTGAAATGGGTGAAAAGCGTAAGCGACTGAGACGCCACTTCGAGGTCGCTCGGTGCGGGTAGTACTGCGCATCGAGGAACCGGATTGCTGACTATCATCATCCGCTTGTGGGGCGCCTGAAAGGCGCCCCTTCCAACCGGCTTTCCGCTCGTCTTTTCTTCACTGAACCAGTCGCGTCGTAGCTGCCGAGCAGAAGCATTAAGACTTACAATAGCTCTGAAACGAGGGCTTGTGTCTCATGATCCTCGTATGCAGTGACTAGTCGCAGATGGTTCATAACGTTGATCTCCCAACCGTAGTTGACGACTGGCGTCGTTAGCCATCCAATGTAGACGCCCCATACAAGGGCTCGGCGATATTCCCTCCAACTTTCCTCGAAGTTGGGGACAGCGGTGGCGCCAGCTGCTTTGAGGCGGTCAAGGTAATAGGTTAAGAGCTCACGCTCGTTGGTCCGGCGGTCGGCGACGGATAGTGCTGTGGTGATCAGGTAATTGACATCATGAAGATGATAGCCGCGAACCATGAGTTGCCAATCCAGCAGGCCTCCTCGGCCCTCCGGTAAGAGGTATGTATTGCCCAGATGGGAGTCGCCATGCAGCAAGGTCTGTGGGAGCTTTGCCTGGTGACGCTGCACGGCTTGGACGCCAGCCAACAGCTCCGGGCCAGTGGTACGCAGCTTCTGAACAAGTTCTCGCTTGAAGCCAACTGTGTCTATTTCATGCTGGATGTAAGCAGGGGCGAGCCCATTCATCAGGTCAGCAACCCCGCCCGCTAGATGTGTTTCCACCCATGAAAGATCGGTGGAAAAGCGTGGACTTTGCCAAAAGCGGCCATGCAAGGCCGCTTGGGTATCGAGCAATGCGCGCACCTGTTCGACCGAGGTGGTCTGGGTGACGTTCGGAAACTGCGCACCGCGAGCGGTGAGGTCCTCCAGAAGGAGAGAAAAGCGGCCTGTCTCCGGGGCAAACCCGCCCCCAAAGCACCGTGGCGCCTCGATCTCAGGTTCCCGCTCAAGTTCCGGCCGGATGCGTCTGTAGAAGGCCACTTCGTTGGAATAAAAGGGTGCCATGATCTCGTCGACGCCGCGGCCTAGCTTGACAACCAGCCGCTTGGGCAGCGCCGAGGAAGCCACCGCCGGGGAATAGTCGAGTTCAACCAAGGCGCGGCCCGCAGTCGATACCATTTGCTCCCCGTAGCTCTTGGCATCGATGAGCGAGACGCGGTTAACATGGACGCCGGGAAAAACTTCTCCCATGACGGCGGTCATATACTCGGCAGACAAGTCAGCTGGGGACGCCGGATGCGATAGCGTCATGATTTTGCTTCCTGATTTTCTGGCAGCAAACCTGGAGGAACATTGTAGCGCCAACAGTTTTCTTCGTACCGCGAACTAATGCGCCAGCCATTCTGGGTGCGCACGAATTCGTCTCGATACCAAAGCCCGACAAACATCACATGGCCCTCGGTTCCGATGACCATCGGGTTGGTACATATGGTTTTGCCGTAGGCGC
>JAGWRJ010000724.1 GCA_028869725.1 Alphaproteobacteria bacterium
AATAAACGCCTCCGTCGATTTCGACAAACGGCTGGCCGCAGAAGATCTGGCCGGATCCAAGGCGCATGCCCGAATGCTGGTGGCCTGCGGCATCGTTTCGCACGAGGATGGCGCGGCGATCATCCGCGGCCTGGAGGAGATAGAGACCGAGATCGCGGAGGGTCGCTTCGAATTCAAGCGGTCGCTCGAGGACGTGCATCTTAATATCGAGAGCCGGCTCGCCGAGAAGATCGGCCCCGCTGCCGGACGGTTGCACACGGCGCGGTCGCGCAATGACCAGGTCGCAACCGATTTCCGGTTGTGGGTGCGCGCCGCCTGTGGCCGCGCCACCGCCGGCATCAACGCCCTGCAACGGGTGCTGCTCGAGCTGGCTGCAGCCCACGCCGATACTATCATGCCGGGTTTTACCCACATGCAGCCGGCCCAGCCGGTCACCTTCGGCCATCATTGTCTTGCCTATGTCGAAATGTTCGCGCGCGATGGCGACCGCTTCGTACAGTGCGCACGCCGTCTCAATGAATGTCCGCTGGGGTCGGCGGCACTGGCTGGCACGCCCTATCCCATCGACCGCACGATGACCGCCAAGGCCCTGGGCTTTGACCGGCCCACACGCAACTCGCTCGACTCTGTCGCGGCCCGCGACTTCGCGCTCGATTATCTTGCCGCGGCGACCATCGCGGCAGGCCATCTGTCCCGCCTGGGTGAAGAAATTGTCCTTTGGGCAAGCCCCGCCTTCGGCTTCATCCGTCTCAGTGATGCGTTCTCGACCGGCTCATCCATTATGCCGCAGAAGCGTAATCCCGATGCAGCCGAGCTCATTCGCGCCAAGAGCGGTCGCATTCTGGGCAGCTTCGTCACACTCTCGACGGTGATCAAGGGACTGGCCCTTGCCTATGCCAAGGATCTTCAGGAAGACAAGGAGGCCGTGTTTTCGGCAGCCGATGCCCTTGAGCTGTGCCTGCCGGCCATGGCCGGAATGCTGGCCGAGATCGAGGTGCGGCCAGAACAGATGCGCAAGGCTGCCGAAGCCGGCTTTCCAACCGCGACCGATCTTGCCGACTGGTGCGTGCGCGAGCTTTCGCTGCCCTTCCGCGAGGCCCACCACATTGCCGGCGCAATTGTCAAAGAGGCCGAAGCGGCAGGTATTGCCCTGGCTGAGCTTCCCCTCTCCGCACTACAGGCGATCGAACCGCGCATCGATGCACGGGTCTATGAAGTCCTGACGCTGGAAGCCTCGGTCAATGCGCGGCGCAGTTTTGGTGGCAGCGCCCCAGAGCGCGTACGCGAACAGATCGCCTATTGGCGGGGACAGCTGTCATGATCCGTCGCCTCCTGATGTTGAGCGCCGTCCTGCTCGTGCTGACCGGTTGCGGGGTTAAATCCAGCCTCGTGATGCCCAATGGCAAGCCGACGCCCAAGGGGCAGCAGGATCCATCACGCCCCCCCAATCCCTTGGGACAATAATGCACCACTTCGAATACCGGGACGGCACCCTGCATGCCGAAGAGGTCAATCTCGCGGCGCTGGCCGAGCGTGTGGGCACCCCGTTCTACTGCTATTCGAGCGCGGCGTTGCGTCAGCACTATCAGGCATTCGCCACCGCCATGCCGAAAGGGTCCCTCATTGCCTATTCGGTGAAGGCCAATGGAAATCTTGCGATTCTGCGCGAGCTGGCGCGGCTGGGCTGCGGTGCAGACATCGTCTCTGGCGGCGAGTTGCGCAAGGCGCTGGCCGCTGGCATTGCGCCCGCACGGATCGTCTATTCAGGCGTCGGCAAAACCGTGCACGAGATGGAGCGCGCACTGAAGGCCGGCATCCTGCAGTTCAATGTCGAGAGCGAAGCCGAACTTGAGGCGCTCAACAGTGTTGCCCTCGCCTTGAACACCCGCGCGCCTGTCGCCATCCGGGTCAACCCCGATGTCGATGCCCGGACCCATGCCAAGATCACCACCGGCACCGCCCAGAGCAAATTCGGCATTTCCTGGAACCGTGCAGAGGCAATCTACGCCCGTGCCGCCAGTCTTTCGGGCATCCGCATCGTCGGAATCGACTGTCATATCGGCAGCCAGATCGTCGAGCTGGCTCCATTCGAAGCGGCCTTTACCCGGCTTATCGCACTGGCCCGGCAGTTGCGTAGCCAAGGTCACCCCATCACCACGATCGATTTTGGTGGCGGGCTCGGTGTTGCCTATCGATCCGATAATGCGCCTCCGCCCGAGCCCAGGGCCTATGGCACCATGGTTGCATCCTTGACCCGCGCGCTTGAGGCACAGCTCATTTTTGAGCCCGGCCGCCGGATCGTAGCCGAAGCAGGCGTCCTTGTGGCGCGCGTCATCTACGTGAAAGAAACCGAGAGCAAGCGATTTGTCATTCTGGACGCCGGCATGAACGATCTGCTGCGTCCGGCGCTCTACGATGCCTATCACGAGATCGTGCCACTAAACGGCCCCAAAGCGAACACAACTGTCTACGATGTTGTTGGCCCGGTGTGTGAAACTGCCGATCTGTTCGCGCAAGAACGCGCCCTTCCCGAGCTCAAAGCGGGCGATCTTGTCGCCATCCTGACGGCCGGGGCCTATGGCGCGGTCATGTCATCGGCGTACAATGCACGCGCGCCTGCCGCCGAAGTGCTCGTCGACACTAAAGACTGGGCGATCATACGCGGGCGCGCAGATGAGGAAGCCCTTGTCGAACAGGATCGACTACCGCCCTGGCTGGAAGACTGACCGCATCGAGCGCCGTATCGCGCTGGCGCGCGCTATTGTGGCGTTTGAACGGATCTGGCCGCGACTGTGGCCGGCCAGCGGACTTGTAGGTCTGTGGCTGGCTGCAGGGCTTTATGGCGTATTCGCATTCATCCCCGGCTGGCTGCAGCTCTTTTTTCTATTGACCCTCATCGTCGCCATTGCCGAACTCAGCACTCAGCAATGGCAGAGCTTTGTCTGGCCCAGCTGGCACGACGGCGCCCGCCGCCTGGAACGTGATTCAACGCTGGCGCACCGTCCCATCAGTGAAGGCGATGACACGCTCGCCATAGGCCGGGGCAATGCCTACACCGAGGCCCTGTGGCGCGCCCATCGACGGGCGCGGCTGGCGCGCATCGCGCGTCTGCATCTTGGCCTTGCCCATCCGGGATTGGCGCGGCAGGACCGCTACGGTCTGCGCTTTGTCGTACTGGCGCTGCTGTTGGGCGCCATCCTGGTCGCTGGCCGCAGCTGGCCAGCACGCCTCGCAGCGGCCTTTCTGCCCGATTTCACACCTGATCACGCCGCCGGCTTCAGCGCCTGGATTACACCTCCACCCTATAGTGGCGAAGCGCCAATCTATCTCACCGCGCACACAAGGCAGATCCAAGTACCGCAAGGCTCGCAACTTGTCATACGCGTGCACGGCGCGCTCGCTCCTCCGCGTCTGACATTTGCGCACGGACGCATGCCGCGCTTCAGCCCGGCCTCTGGCGGCAGCGCCAGCGAGTTCATGACGACATCGCCGCTTCGCCGCAGCAACCGCATCGCGGTCATCGCCGACGGTCACAGACTGGCCGACTGGCATGTCGAGGTTCTGCCCAATCGTCCACCCGTCGTCGCGTTTGCCGCCCCACCAACCCGTACCGCCCGCGATTCCACCAGATTCTCGATCCGCGCCACGGATCAATACGGCATCGCCAAACTTGCAGTTACGCTGACCCCGCTTGAGGGCGCGCGCAAAATACCACTGGTGGTGACACTTCCTGTCGACGATCCGCACGCTACAACCCTGAACGAAACGGTGTATGAGGATCTCACTGCGAGCCGTTATGCCGGCACCAAGGTCCATGCCGTACTGACCGCAACCGACGCTGCGGGAAAGCGTGGACTGAGCGCACCGGTTACTTTCACGCTCCCACAGCGGATCTTTACCGATCCGCTGGCCCGCGCGCTCGTGGAACAGCGCCGCACTCTGATCTTGGGAGATGTCGCGGCAATTCCAAAGGTCGTGCGCGCGCTCGGCGCCCTCACGCTGGCGCCGCAATATTTCTTCGTCAACCGGCTGAGCGCCTATCTTGCCATCCGGACCGCCTATCATGCCTTGCGCGATGTGCATGATCGCCACGACATTACACGCGTCGAGAACCTGCTGTGGCAGACTGCACTTGCTCTTGATCATGGCGAGGCCAGCGATCTTGCCCAGCAGTTGCGCGCTCTACAGGCCATGCTGACAAAGGCCCTGGCAAGCGGCGCTCCCCAGGATCAGATAGCGCAGCTAATGCAGCGCTATCAGCAGGTATTGAAAAATTATCTGGCGAAGCTCGGCCAGAATGCGTTGCGCACTACTCCACAGTCACCTGGCCGTAACGTCCGCATTATTACGGGGCAGGAACTCGAAGACATGATGAAGGCGATCGAACAGCTCGCGCAGGTGGGCGACCGCGGCAAGGCTGCGCAGATGCTGGCACTGCTGCAGAACCTGATCGAAAACATGCACGTGCAGTCCGCTCAGGGCATGGCAGGAAATGGCTCCTCGGCACAGGACAAGGCTGCCGAGGAAGCCATCAAGAAGCTCGGCGACGTGACCGGACGCCAGCGCGAACTGCTCGACCGGACCTACCGCCAGCGCGAGGGCGACGCCTCCCCTGCCGATGGTGGACCACGAGGCTTGGCGCGCGATCAGGGAAAGCTCAAAGGGACGCTGGGCCAGGTGCTCAGCGGCCTGGGTGCCGGCCGCACTCAGATACCGAAGAGCCTCAAGGATGCCGAACGGGCGATGGGCAAGGCTGAGGCAGAGCTCTTCAGGCGCGATCTCTATGGCGCCGGCACAGCGCAGCAGCAGGCGCTCCAGGATCTGCAGAAGGGCATTGCAGGCCTTGCAGAACAGGCACAGGCTGGATTGTCCGGCCAGCAGGCAGGCAGCCAGGATCCCTTCGGGCGGCCCGAAGGTGCACAAGGGGCGATCAGCGGCGAGGATCTGCACCTGCCCGACAAAGCGGCGCTAAAGCGCGCCCGCCAGATCCTGCGCGAACTGCGCCAGCGTGCTGGCGAGCGCGGCCGCCCCAAAGAGGAGCTCGATTATATCGATCGCCTGCTCAAGGAGTTTGATTGAGCTCCTGCGCGTCGGGCATCAGAGCCTGAAGGATGGGAGCAAACGCCGTCATCTGCTGCATGCCCTGAGGACCGAGCGTCAACCCGCCATCGACGGCGAGCGCCTGGCCGGTGACCCAGTCCGCACCGTCCGACGCGAAGTAAAGCGCTGCCTCCGCGATATCGCGCGGCCGGCCACCGCGACGGATAGGTTGACTGTCGCTGGCAGCAGCAGCGATGGCATCCAGACGCGTATCGGCAAGCTGGCTGGGAAGTCCAAGGGCGGTAGCAAAGATGTTGGTCGCAATCAGACCCGGACAGATGCAGTTGACCCGTATCCGGTGCTCGGCGAGCTGCACCGCTGCCACCGTCGTCATATGGATAAGTGCCGCCTTGGCAATTGAATAAAGTGCCGGGCCATAGCCGGCACTCAGACCGGCAACCGACGCAGTTGTGATGACGGCCCCGCCACCGGCACGCTTCATGGCAGGTACCGCATATTTGATGCCGAACAGTGCCGCGCGCACATGAAGGTGCATCACGCTGTCAAAGCTTTGCGCACTGATCTGGTCGACGGTTTCATTGGCCCCGCCGGCGCCGGCATTGTTGAACAGACAGTCCAGACGCCCAAATTCCTGCTCGGCTGCGGCGATGGCAGCGGCAATCTGGTCCTCGTTGAGGACGTCACAATGGACATATTTGATCCGGCCCGGAGCACTTTCCTCCAGACGCCGGCCGCGGTCATCGGCAATATCCGCGGCAATGACGCGTGCGCCCTCCTGCGCAAAGAGCTCGGCCGTGCCGCGACCAATACCGCTGCCCGCACCCGTGATCACTGCAACTTTGCCGTCCAGCCGTCCCATGACGAATTCCTCCCGTGAGCTGATTGACCCGTGCACGGCGCCCAGCCTAAATCGCAGACATGATTGACGCCATCGCCCTTGCCCAGGACCTTATCCGCTGCCCGTCGGTAACACCAAAGGATGGTGGAGCTCTTGGCGTGCTGGAAGCGGCACTGACCCCGCTGGGGTTTCGCTGCCACCGCCTGCACTTTGACGAGGCTGGAACCGAAGGGGTCGACAACCTTTATGCACGGCTGGGTAGCCACGGGCCCCATTTTGGCTTTGCCGGCCACACTGATGTTGTACCGGTGGGCGACCTTTCGGCCTGGACGACAGACCCGTTTGGCGCCGAGATCCGCGATGGCATCCTTTATGGCCGGGGCGCTGCCGACATGAAATCCGCCATCGCGGCCTTCGTCGCGGCCTGCGCGCGCGTGCTCGCCAGCGGTCGGCCACGCGGCTCGATCTCGCTTCTGATCACTGGCGATGAGGAAGGCGTCTCCATCAATGGCACCCGCAAGATGCTCTCGTGGATGCGCGCGCAAGGAGAGCAGCTCGATCACTGTCTCGTCGGCGAGCCCACCGCAGCGGCCCGCTCGGGTGATACCCTTAAAATCGGCCGGCGCGGCTCGATGCATGTCTTCTTTACCGTGCGCGGGGTTCAGGGCCATACCGCCTATCCGCAGCGTGCACTCAATCCCATCCCCATTCTGGCGACGCTCGTCAGCGAACTTGCAGGTGAGCCGCTGGACGAAGGCACCGAACATTTTGAGCCCTCGACTCTCGTATTTACGAGCTTCGATGTCGGCAACAGTGCCGGCAATGTCTCTCCTGCCGTCGCCCGTGCACGCTGCAATATCCGCTTCAACGATCTGCACAGCCCGCAATCACTGGAACAGCGTCTGCGGGCGCGGGCCGATGCAGTTGCTGCACGCATGGGCGGACAGATCAGCCTCGAAACCAGCGTCAGCGGCGAAGCATTCCTGACGCAGCCCGGCAGCTTTACCAGGCTTATCGCCCAGGCGGCGCGGGCGGTCACGCAGGAAGAACCCGAGCTGTCGACCGGCGGCGGGACTTCGGATGCGCGCTTTATCAAGGACATGTGTCCGGTGGCAGAACTCGGTCTTCCCGGAACCACCATGCACAAGGTCGATGAATGCATGCCGGTTCGCGAGATCGCGCAGCTGACCGACATCTATGCTGCGCTCCTTGCGGCCTATTTTGACACCCCGCCCGTATGAATCAGGCTGCCATCGGCATCTTCGATTCCGGCATGGGTGGGTTGACCGTGATGCGCGCCCTGAAGGCTGCATTGCCCGCGGAGCGCTTCATCTACCTTGGTGACACTGCCCGTCTTCCCTACGGCACCAAGAGTGCGGCAACGGTGCGCCGTTATGCGGTGCAGGCAGCAGGTGCTCTCGCCCGGCGCGAGGTCAAACTGATCGTGATCGCCTGCAATACCGCAAGCCTTGCTGCCTGGGAGCTTGCTCAACGCTTCGCACCACTACCGGTTCTCGGGGTCATCGAGCCAGGTGCGGCAGCAGCCCTCGCGGTGGCGCCCCAAGGGCCCATCGCGGTTCTGGCCACCGAGGGAACGGTGAAGGAGGGTGCCTATGTGCGGGCACTGGGTAGCCGAGCACAGGTCGTGCAGCAGGCCTGTCCGCTCTTCGTACCTCTTGCCGAAGAAGGAATCACCGAGGGCGCGATTGCCGAGCTGGTGGTGCGGCATTATCTGGAGCCGGTCCTTGCCCTGCGCCCGGCTCCGCGGGCG
>JAGWRJ010000725.1 GCA_028869725.1 Alphaproteobacteria bacterium
CTGCGCAGCTCGAACGTATCGAGACGCGGGAAACGTCACCCGAACTTTGGCACTTCGCCCGTGGCATGAGCCTTAGGGTCAGCCTGCAGCCCCTCAAGGCGGCAGTCACCCTGCTTCTGTTTGAAGATGTGAGCGAACGCCTGCGCTGGGAGCGCGCCTGCCGGGCGATGCTACGGGTACAAAAATCCATGCTTGCACTTCAGGAGGGTCCTGCCGCCGTGTTTGGCCCTGACGGACGCCTTAAGTCCTGCAACGACCGCTTCGCCCAACTCTGCCGCCTCGGCGCGGAGGAACACGAACTGCAACCGCATGTACGTGTCCTTGCAGCGCGCCCAGGCGCAAAGATCGCGGAGACGCTGTGGAGCGAGATTCTGGCGGCGATCACTGCGAACGATCCCACTCAGCTGATACGGCCGTCGCCCCACACAAAGCCTGCCTCCCAGCAGCGTCGTTATGCTCGCCTGCCCGACGGCACGACCCTCGTCCAGTTCCTGACACCGCAGCAGGCAGACGGGTATGCCCCACTGAGCCACGAGGACCGCACCTGGCAGGCTGTCGCGGGATCATTTGATTGAACCGGCGTCCAGGCACCCGAGAGGACGCTGACCGTGGCGGCGCAAGCCCGAACCCTTTCCATTTCGGTATGCGGGCGGCAGCAAATTGGGGGCTGGGCAGAGGCCTTAGGGCACGCCTGCCTCAAAACCGCGAACATTCGAATAGGTTTTAAGAAACTTTGTCCGAATTCCCTTAATGGGTCGGCAAAGTCCGCCCGCTAGCGTTCCGCCTTGTTGCACGTAAGGGCGGCGCCATGTTCCGACAGCTCATAAGCTTTGCGAAGAATGAGCGGGCCAATGTTGCGATGATCTTCGCGATTGCGGCCGTGCCCCTGCTGTATCTGGTGGGTATGGGCGTTGACTATACGACAGCCGCGGACCGCCAGGTCCAGCTCAACTCCGCTGCCGATGCCGCAGCTCTCGCCGCCGTGACGCCATCGATGATGGCCCAGAGCACGTCGGCTTCGGTTACCACCGCGCAAAGCACGTTCTATGCCCAGGCCGACGCGATTTCCGGTGTAAAAACACCCCAGGTTTCCGTCGCGGTGTCCACCGAAGGCACCGTACGCAAAGTCACGGTCAGCTATACCGCAGCGTCGCAGAATTTCTTTCCGACCCTCCTTGGTCGCTCCACGATCGCCCTGGGAGGCAGTTCGCAGGCCACGGCAGGCCTTGCCCCCAATATCGACTTCTATCTGATGCTCGACGATTCCCCGTCGATGGCGATTGCCGCCACCCAGTCCGGCATCAACACTATGGTCAGCAACACCTCGGCGCAGGGGGGCTGCGCCTTCGGCTGCCATGAGTCCAATCCCAAAGCGGACAATCTGGGCAACCCCAATGGCGAGGACAACTACACCCTCGCCCGCAATCTCGGCGTGACGCTGCGTATCGATCTGGTGCGCGAAGCCGCACAGAATCTGATGACAACCGCCCAGAACACCGAGGCGAGCTACAACTCGGCCTATCGCATGGGCATCTACACCTTCGATGTCGGCCTCAACACGATCCAGTCGCTGACCTCGAATCTGTCATCGGCGCAGAGCGCGGCCGGCAACATCCAGCAGCTGGAAGTCTATGACAACAACTGTCTGACGTCGTCGAACTGCAACAGCGACGAGGACACGGACTTCAACAAGGCGATGAGCCAGATCAATTCCATCATGCCGGATCCGGGCAGCGGCACGGGTGCACCCGGCGACACACCACAGGAAGTTCTCTTCATCGTGACCGACGGCGTCATCGACGCCCATGTGTACAGCAATCCCGGATACAGCCAGTCCTACGGCACCTATTGCTGCAGCGGCCGCCAGCAATCGACTATTAACCCGCTCAATTCCGGAGGAAGTTCCGTCCAGACCAACTGGTGCACCTCAGTCAAGAACCGGGGTATCCGTATTGCCATCCTCTATACCGAATATCTGCCGCTGCCGACCAACAGCTGGTACAATTCCATGATCTCGCCCTTCCAGTCCAACATTGCAAATCAGCTGCAGACCTGCGCCTCACCCGGCCTCTATTATCAGGTGACGACGGGTGGAGACATCTCGGCCGCAATGGCGTCCCTCTTCCAGATGGCGGTGCAGTCCGCCTATCTCTCGAAATAGCGGAGAACGGTGTATGCCCCGGCGCCTCCGGCTGCGCAGGTTTACCAAAAGCACCGATGGGGCGACCGCGGTGGAGTTCGCCCTCATCGCCGCGCCCTTCTTTGCTCTCCTGTTCGCTATCCTGGAAACCGGCCTCGTCTTCATCGCCCAGCAGACCTTGCAGACCGCAACGACCCAGACCGCCCGCATGATCATGACCGGGCAGGCCCAGACCGCGAACATGAGCGCCGCACAGTTCCAACAGGCCCTGTGCACCAACGCGACCGCGCTATTCAGCTGCTCAGGTCTCTACGTCAATGTTCAGACCTTTTCCTCGTTCTCGACGATGACGCAGATGAATCCCCTGCAGAACGGAAAGTTCGTCAGCAGTAACATGAACTTCACGCCCGGCGGTCCGGGAGACATCGTTCTTGTCCAGGCCTTCTATCAGTGGCCGGTGTGGCTCGCGCCTCTGGGCTTTGATCTTTCCAACATGAGCGGCAACAGCCGGCTTTTGATGGCTACGGCGGTGTTTCGCAATGAACCCTATTAGCGCCCTCTTCCGCGCAGGACGCGGACGCCGGTTCCTGCGGGATCGCCGGGGACTTGCGGCAATCGAATTTGCCCTCATCGCGCCGGTCATGATCCTGATCTATCTGGGCGGGTTCGAACTCACGCAGGGCATTGCCCTCAAGCGCATGGTCGCGCTGACTGCAAGCACCGTGACCAATCTGGTGGCCCAGTACACCACCATCAGTGCCAGTACCCAGATGCCCGACATTCTGAATGCGTCAAGCCAGGTGCTGGCTCCCTATCCTTCCTCGAAAGCGATTGTGACCATCAGCTGCATCACGATCGACAGCAACGGCAAGGCAACCGTAGCGTGGAGCCAGTCGCTGCATGGAACACCGCGCACGACGGGAGAGGTGATGAGTCTTCCTGCCGCTCTCGACGTGCCAAACACCACCATCCTCTACGGTGAGGCAAGCTACGATTACACTCCGGTGATCGATTTTCTTCATCACGGAGACTTCACCCTCGCTTCCTCCATTTACATGTACCCGCGTGCCTCGAGCACGGTAAATCTGGTCAACTGAACACAGCCC
>JAGWRJ010000726.1 GCA_028869725.1 Alphaproteobacteria bacterium
ATCTCGTTGACGAAATCGCCCCCGGTCTATCCGGGCTTGAGACCCTGCAGGCGCTGATTGCTGCCGGAGGCCGACCACCGATCGGCGATTCGCTCGACTTTACCTTTGTCGAAGCGGGCGATGGATGGGCCGTTTTCGCCGGCACGCCCGGAATACACGCTTACAACCCGATCGGCACAGTGCACGGAGGATATGCCGCAACGCTACTCGATTCCGCGTGCGGATGCGCCGTTCATTCCAGGCTGTCAGCGGACCAAGGCTACACGACCTTGGAGCTGAAGGTCTCATATCACCGGCCAATCACAACTGACACCGGCCCGCTACGGGCGGAAGGTCGCGTCGTATCTGTCGGGCGCCGTGCCGCCTTTGCCGAGGCGACGCTGAAGGACGCCAACGAGCGTATCTACGCAAGCGCGACCTCGACCCTGTTGGTGATGGAGCGCCCGCAAAAAGCAGCGCGCGCCTAACCCCCAAGAAAGTCCAGAAAAGAGTTAAAGAAGACAGGCCCCATTTCCCACGTACAAGCCTCGCCACCAACGACTGGCCCTCCTCCATCCCGAGTCCGAGGCGGCAAACAACCGGGCAGCTGACCCGCAATAAAGCGCGCCATATACGCCCGACACTCAACTGCACCAACCCCATCAAGTAGGAGAAACATCATGTGGAACATCGAATACAGCGCGGAAACAGAACTCGCACCCTCCGCCGTATGGCAGGCGCTACGTGCGTTAGAAAGCGGCGAAACACCAATGGCCAGCGGCGACCTGCGCCAACTCAACAACAAGTTCGAACTTGGAGGAACCATCACCTCCACCCCCGTCGGCATCGACCCCGTGGAATCAACAATCACCGAACTGGTCGAAAATGAAGTACTCGCCATCCAGACCAACTTCAACGGCCTAATACTTCTGCTGCGACACACCCTCACCCCCACGAATACCCACGGGACCCGGATCGTGCGCCGGCTCGAGATCACCAGCGACGGGGCAGCCGAGCGTGCCCAAATCGCCGGACCAAGAATCAGCGCCGACTACCCAGAAACACTAGAAGAAATCATTCACATAGCCCGCACAAAGTCATAGAACCCTACGGCATCACCGAGCGAGTACTTCCGTCCACGACGTTGCAGGCAGATTGACGCCTGATCTTTGGGGTTTTGTCCCCGAGGACCGCACGACTACTGAGCGACGCCGAATCATTCGCAAGATTGAGTAAATCTTGGGAGCGCTGGTGTCAGCTTCGCTTTCATGGTTGCGACGCGATCATTCCAGATTGCTGCGTCTGCGAGTACGGCGGCGAGCACATCGTCCGGGACGGCGGTGCGCATGCGGATCGGTCGTTCGCGAGCCAGTCGACGGATGATCCAACGAAGCTGAAGCACGTTATTCGCCACTCCAAAGAGGGGAAAAGGGGGACAGACCCCATTTATTCATTTATTCTTTCCAGCAGCGCATCGTCCCTCAGGTGGCGCCGCTGGGCATCGCTGGCACGACGAACGACATGCTGGTGGAAGCCGGCCACGCTGACCTGCAGCACCCGGCACTGCACGGAGATCGACCACACGCGCCGGTGGCGCCGGATGAAGGCGTACTTCACTTCGCTGCCTTTGCGAAGCGAAGTACGCGTTCACGCAGCAGGACATTCACTGGATGTCCTGCTTCTGGGTTCACCTTTTCCCAGGATGTCGCGCTCCATCTTCACGCGCGCCAGCTCGGCCCGCAGCCTGCTGATCTCCATCTGCCCGGCGCTCACGACCTTGCTGTCCGCCCCGGTGAGCTTGCCAGCGCGGTGCGCCTTGACCCAGTTGAACAGCGCCTGGTCAACCACACCCAGCGTGCGCGCCACCACCGCCATGCTCTGGCCTCCTTCGACCAGCCGCACGGCCTCTTGCTTGAACTCCAGCGTGTAGCGCGCCCGCGTGGCCGTCTTCGTCATGTCCGTTCTCCTTGCTTGGATTGAATCACTCAGCAAGGGATACGTTCTCCGCAGGCAAGGTCAGACGTCGGGCCCCATCTCGCGGCGTTGGGGAGGCGTCTTCAACGCCAATGCGATCGGATCGTCGGTGAACGGGCTTCTCTTCACGACATGCTCCTTGGCCCAGTTCGGGCCGATCATGCCGGAGACTTCTGTGACCGAACGGTTCGAGAGCCGGGGACGGGGTCAAGGGCCAATCAAGACTTCCTCGAGATCACGCGCAGGTGGTTCGGTGTGCCAACCGAGAGCCCAGGTGGCCTGATTCAGCCGATCCTGCCCCTGATTGCGCTGGCGGACTCCAGCCGGCATGCGTTTCACCATCGAGTTCACCTGCCGCGTGGTTCTCGTCAGGGAGGTCGGGCTATCCCTGGATTGTGTGGCACGGTGTGAATCCCTAGGATCCGCGCTGTCGCGCAGTTGTGCCGCAGAGGGCGACTGAATGAATCCGCAGCGCGCCTCAGGCCCCGGCACGCTGTGAAGGCAA
>JAGWRJ010000060.1 GCA_028869725.1 Alphaproteobacteria bacterium
GAATTTCCCCCTTGATCTAGGAGTTTTGTCATGGCCCTGGAGCGCACGCTCTCCATCATTAAACCGGACGCCACGCGGCGCAATCTGACCGGGGCGATCGTCGATCGCTTCGAAAAGGCAGGGCTGCGTGTGATCGCCTCCAAGCGCCTGCGTCTGTCCCAGGCTCAGGCCGAAGCCTTTTATGCCGTGCACCGTGAGCGGCCATTTTTTGCCAGCCTCGTCTCCTTCATGACCTCGGGACCGGTTGTCGTTCAGGTGCTCGAAGGCGACAATGCGATTGCACGTAATCGCGAAGTCATGGGCGCCACCAATCCTGCCAATGCTGCAGCGGGCACGATCCGCAAGGACTTTGCTGAAAGCATCGAAGCCAATTCGGTGCATGGCTCCGATGCGCCGGAGACCGCCGCAAACGAGATCAGGTTTTTCTTCTCGGATCTGGAGATCGTCGGCTGATCAGCTAAAGTGCGCCTCGCAAAGACAGCTGCGAGGAATACTCGATGCAGGGCAAGACCGTCGTCATCACTGGCGCAACCTCGGGTATTGGCGAGGTTGCCGCCGATCGCCTGGCCCATCAGGGCGCTCGCATTGTCTTCGTTGCGCGCGATCACGCCCGTGGGGCGGCGATGCTCAAGCATCTGAACGCAATCGCCGGTCACAGTGATCATGCTGCTGTCTATGGGGATCTGTCGTCTCTCTCCGAGATGCGCCGCGTGGCGGGGGAGATCGCGGCGATGTGTCCCAAGATCGACGTACTGATCAACAATGCAGGGGCGATGTTTGCTCGCCGTCAGCTCAGTGTCGATGGTCTTGAGCTGACATTTGCCCTCAATCATTTGGCCTATTTCGTGCTGACCACGCTGTTGCAACCAAAGCTGAGCGGGGCGGCACGTATCGTCTGCACGGCCTCGGCAGCACACAAGGGTGCAAAGCTCGATTTTGATGATCTGCAGAGCACCAAGGCCTATTCGGGCTGGGGCGCCTACGGACGCTCCAAGCTGATGAACATCCTGTTCACGCGGACATTGGCGAGCCGTCTCAACGGCAGTGGCGTAACGGCCAATTGTCTGCATCCAGGGTTCGTCAATACCCGCTTCGGGGACAACAACACGGGTGTGTTCGGCTGGGGCCTCGGCCTTGCCAAGAACATCGCGCTTTCTCCTGCGCAGGGAGCTGAGACACTGGTCTTTCTTGCCACCTCGGCGCAGGTCGCCGCCGTCAGTGGCAAATATTTTCACAAGTGTCGCGTCGAGACGCCGAGCCGCGAAGCCCAGAGCGACGCTGATGCGCAGCGCCTGTGGCAGATGTCCGAACAGATCGCTGCCCCTGCACTCAGCTGAAAATCGCCCGCCCGCCCTCAAGGCGAACACGGCCCGAGGCAACAAGCCGAAGCGCCTGCGGATAGATCCGGTGCTCTTCCTCGAGGATGCGCGCTGCCAGCGTTTCTTCTGTGTCTTTGGGATCTACCCGCACACAGGCCTGCTCAATGATGGGCCCCGAATCGAGTTCGGGTACGACAAAGTGGACGGTGCAGCCGGACACCCGCACGCCTGCGGCCAGGGCCTGAGCCTGCACGTTGATGCCCTTGAATGCAGGGAGCAAAGAGGGATGGATATTGATCAGCCGTCCCTGCCAGGCGCGGACAAAGCCATCTGACAGAATGCGCATGAAGCCGGCCAGGCAGACAAGTTCAATGCCGTGCTGGCGCAGGGTGGCATCAAGTTCGGTATCGAACTGTTCGCGCGTCTTGCCGTGGTGGGGAATGATCGTAACCGCAATGTTTCTGGCCTGCGCCAGCGCAATGCCGCTGGCGCCGGGTTGGTTCGAGATCA
>JAGWRJ010000727.1 GCA_028869725.1 Alphaproteobacteria bacterium
CTGCGCCACCCGGTCCATGTCTTCCCGCAGCCTCAAGGTGGGTCGTTGCGCGGTGCGTCGCTTCAGGCCTGGTCCGCATTTCTCACGCTCGAACGGTGTCGATCGCTGCGCCCACTCCACCCGTTGCGTGCACAACCGGCGACCCGTCTCTATCAGGTTCTGACCGCACTTGATGGCTGGCGTGCGGGCCTCGCCCATCGTCAGATCGCCATCGCCCTCTTTGGAGCTGCACGGGTGGCCCGGGAATGGCGCGATCCCCATGAATGTCTGCGCGACAGTGTGCGCCGGGCGATCGCCCGCGGCCGCCAGCTGAGCGAGGCGGGCTACCGGCGCATTCTGGCGACGCAGCGGCCCTGAGGGCGTCGGATGGCAATATCCTCCCCCATCGGAGCGCTGATGGGCTCTCACACGGCCTGAAGAGGCGTCTGCGGCGCCCGGTTACGCATCCCCCGCGGAATGCCGGAGCGGGGCAATAAGGGATGGTCCTTGATTTTTAGGGCTTCCTACGGCGCGCCCTACCGGCCACATCTCGATGTCTTCAGCTGGAAGCGGACGGGACAGGCACGCAAGTCTCGCCTTGGGGCTGTCGAACCAGGCAGCCCAATCGCGGGGCGTCAGCATCAGCGGCATCCGGTCATGAACGGCGGCAACCGTGCGGTTGGCCGCGCAGGTGATGATCGTAAACGTGTCCTCGTCGCTTAGATGCCGCTTCTCCCAAAGTCCGGCAAAGGCAAAAGGCGCCGCATTCTTGCGCTGAAGAAAGTAGGGCTGTTTCGGTCCGTCGCGCACAGACGCCCATTCATAAAACCCGTCCGCCACCACCAGACAGGGACGCGAAAAAAAGGCCTCCTTGTAGGCCCGGCTGGTTGCGACGGTCTCGCAGCGCGCGTTGATCATTCGCGCGCCTTCTTGCAGTGACTTGGCCCAGACTGGCAGCAATCCCCAGCGCAGCTGAACAAGTTCGCGCGCACCATCAAACCCGAGACGGACCACGAAGGTCGTCTGGGTCGGCGCAATGTTGTAGCGCGGCTCAAAGTTTGAGGGCGCCTGCGGATAAAGCGTATCACTGAGCTCATAGAGCTCCTTCAGCTCCCTCCAGCTATAGCGATTGGTAAAGCGACCACACATTAGACCTTGGCCTCCACGAGGATCGATTGATTGATCCTGATCGCTTGCTCATTGCCAACATCGTCAGCATCCGTAAAGCTTCCAGACGCCCATCGCTCAAGATTGCATTCTTTGACGTGGATGAACGGCACATTAAAAATACTGAATGGGATTGATAATAATCAAGGCAAAAGAACGCAATCTGGATGATTGAATTGTCATTGGTGGTGTAGTGAGCGGATATGGATTTTCTTTGGATGCCACTCTCAGGCATCAGATAAATCTGTCCTTGTCGCTTTGAGCGTGAACGCGAGTGCGGATATCGCCTCCGAATGCTGGATCTTGTGAGAGCATCTGAGACATGGAGATAGTGTAAATGTCATATCGCAGAACCGTCATAGTAGCGGAATTCATCGCAGCTGCGCCGAACGGTGAGCCCGTTCGCCGCACTTCTTCCCTCTCCGTCGTCCGTGAAAAGCCAAGGTAGTAAAAGGTAGTAACAAGGTATGACCGACCGCAAAGAGCCGGGGCAGGGTGTCTTTGATATAGAGGGCGTACGTGAAGCGTTGGGCCGGGTACTCAGCAATCCGCAATTTGTTGCGGCTCCGCGTCTTGCTTCGTTCCTGAAATTCATTGTTGAAACGACCTTGAACGGAGATACGCGTTCAATCAAGGCCTATACGATTGCCACGATGGCTCTGGGGCGCCCTGAGAGTTTTGATCCGGCAGCTGACGCCATCGTACGTGTGGAAGCCAACCGTCTTCGCACCGCGCTTACGCGCTACTACGCCTTCGATGGCGAGGCCGATGCCATGATCATCGAACTGCCCCGTGGCGCCTATGTGCCAAGATTTCGGCGTCGGAGCGTAAACGATGAGCTGGTCAGTCGCTGGTCATTCGGCGTCAGTTTGCAGGATTTCGCACAGGGCGCTGTCTCGGCCGATCCCGCTACAAATGACTTCCCGGCTGATGAAGGCATGCTTGAGGCCCTGGTCGACGAGTACCGACACTGGGTATCCGACATCGCGAAGAACCTCGCCCAGATCCGCGATGAGCTAACAAATGCAAGGGCCGCGGTTGCGGTTTCCAATACGCTCGTCCGGATAGGAAACAACGGCAGCCAGTCAGACGCCGGTAGGGATCGGATCAAGTCCAACCGGGCTCAGACCTGCGACGCGGAACCGGAAGACGCGTCTGTTGGAGATCGCGACCAGAAATAAGGTCATGCGGTATTTCGAGGACCGAAAAGTTACACGTGTTGCGCGCGAGCCCGCTTAGCCTTCAACACAGCTCCTGATTATTCACTCCTGAGACGGGTGCTGCCGGCCGACAGGTGCAAAGGCCATGTAGCTCGTACAGAACAACATGTCGGCAGCTGAACGGATCGGAAGCGGCCGATAATTTGATCAGGTTTGGAGAGTGTCCAGAAAGACGACAAGGCTTCCATCTAGCCGACCATTTGCGTTCCGATGTGGCAGGATCTGCACGCGATATTGAATGCCATCGCTACCGCCATCGATTTTACGGCCGATTGCGACCCCGCTGGAAATGACGCTATGCACGTCTTCCAATATGCCGTTCCCATCGGGGAGATGAAAAAGATAATCTTCGAATGATCTACCCTTTTCAACCGGCTTTGACCAAAAAAGCGTGTTCATTGCTGAACTGAAGCTTCGTATCATCAGGTTGTGATCGAGTAGCAAAATCGCGATCGGCGTAGTTACGGACGCATCACCCATCTCATGGCTTTCTACGTCGCTGATCTTTGAGCCGAGCTCGCTATTGGTTTCGCTCAATTGCTTGTTCAGGACCTGCAGCATCTGCTTGGATACGGCCAGTTCCTGCCGCACGAGGTGCAATTTTTCATAGGATGATCTTAGTTTTTCAATCATCCTCTCATAGAGCCGAACGTGCCGTTGGAGCTGCTCGCGCATCTGCGCCAGCTGATGCGCGTGGCTGTCAGATGCCATGTCGGAGGTCGTCTCATCATCTGAAATAGACGAGGTGATGTCTGCGTGGATTTCGTCAAGCATGATCAGAAGGAGAGGGGCGCCAGGATTTCCGGGTAGGGGCTCGACGACGACGTCTACGCGCGGGGCGGGAGAAGCATTCCACAGAGGTACCCCATGCTGCTCAATTATTTTCTGATCCCGCCTTGCCGCGAGCATCGCCTCACGGATGGCGGTACTCAATCCATCTGATGTCAAAGATGCATTCTGCTGCTGTAGGGCCTGGCCCAGCTGCTTAAAAATCGTGCTGTTGCGAGGATAGGCATAGATCGTATCCAGATATGCCTGGACGACATAGTGCGCGGGGATGAATCGTTCGGCGATCCTGCTTGTAACAAGCGCCTTTAACTTGTCATCAGAGAGGTTACCGTCAGACATGGCGTTGCTGGCTGCTCGGAAGATGGGTCTGACCGCAATATTTGTCCTGCAAGAGGGGTGGCTCATCCCAGGCAAGGCCGGTGGCTGGTCGACCGGCAGATAGTCTGCCGGCGTTCGTATCAGTCACGGCATTGGCCAGGCGACGGAATGCGAGCTGGGGCCCACTGTTCGCCGCCGAATATCCAAGGTTCTTCCGGTCAGCTGCGTGCATGGAATTGGTGGGCGGGAAGGAGACGCGTCTCTCCAACCTTCGTGGGCAGATATCTTGAGCCGGCACGCGCCGTCGCTGTGTCGCTGTATCGAAGATGGCGTGAGGAATGCGATCAGGATCGTCCACTGGGCGTCCCCGCCACTGGATAGAGGCTGCCATGTGGCGACACACGTGATCGAAGCTCAGCATGGACACGCGGCGATGCACGCCTGAAAATAGCCATATGTTGAACAGGTCTCCCCCTACCTAATCGTCGATCTGCAAAATGCCAGCGGACAGCAACGAAAGCCATATGGCAATATTTTGATACTCTAATAAAGCAAGTATTTAATCTCTGCTGGGCTTTCACTATGTGGTAACGGTTACGCTGTTGTCCACAGGTCTCCGGGACTGCATGCTTTTTGAGGGGCGTAGTGCGTGCGTGTAACCGTTAAGCAAAGACCCGCACAGTGCGTGGTGGGGCAGTGCTACTGCCTTGCCTGATTACAGACGGGCCGGGCTGTTGGTGTAATGGATGATCCTCTGCTGCCACGCCAAAAGTGTATCGAATTGGAAATGGTAGACCGGTTACAGGCTGTCGGCTTGTATCTGGCAGCGGCGCGACGGTGTTCCACACAAGGAGAGTTAGGCGAAAGGCGTGCAAGGCAGCTCATGGCAAGGGCCGCTGACGAGCATCTGTATGCCTGCGCGGCATTAAAGCGCTTTCTGCATTCACGCGCGGCAGCACCAGAGAGCCGTCCGCGACGGGCATGGGTGGGCTCGTCGCAGGACGCGTGACCTTCGAAGTCTGCCTGCATCTGGCCGGCGCACTGTCGCTCTCAGTTGAAGACAATGGTGCGGTTGTCATCAAGTAGAACGCGATGCTCAGCGTGCCATTTTACGGCACGGGCGAGAACCAGACTCTCAATATCGCGTCCAGTGGCTACAAGATCCGAAATGGCGTTCGCATGCGAAACCCGCTCGACCGCCTGTTCGATGATGGGGCCCTCATCTAGCTCATCGGTTACGTAATGTGCGGTTGCTCCGATCAGCTTGACGCCGCGGGCGTGAGCCTGCTGATAGGGGCGCGCGCCACGAAAGCTGGGCAAAAATGAATGATGTATATTGATGATACGTCCGCGCATGGCGGCACATAGCCTGGGCGGCAGAACCTGCATGTAACGGGCAAGAATAATGAGGTCAATCCGCTCGGCCTCGACGAGTGAGAGTAATGCCTGTCCATCTCCGAGA
>JAGWRJ010000728.1 GCA_028869725.1 Alphaproteobacteria bacterium
CCCACTTCCACCGCGACATCGCGCAAGGTCACGCCATAAAGGCCATGTTTGGAGAACAGGAGCTCGGCAGCATCAAGCATCTTCTCAAGGGTTTCGGCGCGCTGCTCGGCCTTGGTCCGAGGCGTCTTCTGGGCGGCGCGTGCGCGTTTGGGTGCTGGCCGGATGGAACTGCGCGTCATTACGTGACCTCACTTGACTCTTTACGTGGCTGGAACAATCGGACCTCGTGCCCACGTGATTGCAACGAAGCCCCGGGTATTCGGCGTGCAGGCAGGCCTTGTCAATCGCGCAGGACAGAGTAGCGCGCCCCAAATCCCGCACTCTCGCGTCATCGCGTATCTCCGCCACCTACGCCGTGACCTTGTCAGCGGCACGCTGGCAAACATTCACACATAATTCAACATTCATTCGCTGTGTGTGAGTATCAGACACGCGACAGGCCGGGCACGGGCTTCGCGCCCGCGCCCTGGCGCCACCGCATCGTCCCTCACATTTCATTCATTCATGTTATAGTGAGCGTTGACAGGGCCCGCACACCCCCCGCATAGTCGCCGCAAAAGCGGTCGCACGAGAGGCCGCGTACACCTTGGGGGAGACGTGGGTGAGAAGGCCGGGCTTCAGCCGCAACGGATCGGGACGCCTGCGTCCGCTGTGGCCTTCGACGCAAGCTGCGGCCTAGCTATGGAGAGCGTCGCCCCGAAAGCCGCTCAGGCCACCACGCCTGCCAGGTTTGCGCAGCCCGCCAGCCCTCCCGCGCCACGGCGTGCCGGTCTCGTGCTCGCGGTGCTGTGCTTTGTCTATGTGCTCAATTTTCTCGATCGCCAGCTCTTTTCGATACTGGCCAAGCCCATCCAGGACAGCCTGCATATTTCCGACGGCGCGCTTGGCCTTATCGGCGGGCTCTATTTTGCGGTCTTCTACTGCTTCATTTCGCTTCCCGTCGGCTGGATTGCGGACCGCTCCAACCGCGTCCTTGTGCTTAGCCTCGCCTGTGCGATCTGGAGTGGCGCCACCATGGCCTGCGGCGTCGCAGCCAATTATCCCCAGCTTGCCGCAGCGCGCATGACGGTGGGTTTTGGTGAGGCCGGCGGGGTGCCGCCCTCCTACGCGCTCATCTCGGATTATTTTCCCTCCGGCCGGCGCGGCACTGCGCTTGGCATCTACAATCTCGGTCCACCCATCGGTGCGATGCTTGGCATCGCCTTTGGTGCGTCGCTTGCCGCCATGTACAGCTGGCGCATGGCGTTTGTGGTTCTGGGCGCGGTCGGTCTTGTCGCTGCAGTCCTCATCCGTGTTCTGGTACGCGAGCCGCTGCGCGGCGGACTTGACGCAGACAGTGTGCGGACGCAGGCCCGGCTTGAAAGCGGTCTTGCCAGTTTCAAGGACACCATCGTCATGTTCTTTTCGCGGCCGACCCTCGTTCTTGCCGCCTTTGCAAGCGGTGTCACCCAGATCGTGACCTATGGCGCCGGCAATTTCACGACCCTCCTGCTGATGCGCGAAAAGGCCATGACCCTGCATGAGGTCGCGGTGTATTCCTCGCTCGTCGTCGGTATTGCCATGAGCGCGGGCATCTTCGTCTCCGGCCACGTCGTCGACCGCCTCACCAGGCGCAGCAAGCGCGCCTATGCTCTGGTACCGGCGGCCTCACTCAGCCTTGCCATTCTGCCCTATCTTGGTTTCGTCTGGGCGCCCTCCTGGCAGCTGGCGCTGGTCTTCCTGGCCGGACCGTTCTTCCTCAATTATTTCTACCTCTCATCATCGGTCACGCTGGTGCAGGAAGAGGTACGTCCTGACCAGCGGGTGATGTCAGGCGCCCTGCTTCTGCTTGTGATGAACCTGATCGGCATGGGCGTAGGGCCGACTTTTGTCGGACAGATGAGCGACTATTTTCATGCTGCCCATCCTCACCATTCGCTCTCCCTCGCCTTCTACAGTCTCGTGCCCTTCTATGTGCTCGCGATCCTGCTTTTCCTGTGGCTCGCGCGCGTCCTGGGCAAGGAGCAAACCAAGGAAGGACTCTCCTGATGGCATCCCTTCGTCTGGCACGACGTCTCGGCGCAGGTCTTCTTGGCCTTGTACTGCCTGTTGCGGCCTGGGCCGCGTCCCCACCCATCGTCAATGCTCCGGCCGGACAGCTTGAGGGCTATCGGGCAGAGGGCCTTAACGTCTTCAAAGACATCCCCTACGCGGTGCCGCCGGTTGGCCCGTTGCGCTGGCGCGCGCCCGAACCCTTGCCACGCTGGAGCGGAGTGCGTCTTTCCGATCATTTCGGGCCGGCCTGTTTCCAGCCGGTGGCACCTGCAGGCGTCTACACCGACGCACCCATGCATATGAGCGAGAACTGCCTCAGCCTGAACATCTGGGCGCCACCTCATGCCCACAAGATGCCGGTGATGGTATGGATCTATGGCGGCGCCCTCGTTGGTGGCTACAGCGCAGATCCGCTCTATGACGGCTCCGTGCTTGCGCATCACGGCATCATCGTCGTCACCATTAACTACCGTCTCGGCGTCCTCGGCTGGCTTGCCCATCCTGAACTCAGTGCCGAGTCGCCACTGCACATTTCCGGCAATTACGGTCTGCTCGACCAGATTCTGGCGCTGAAGTGGGTCAAAAGAAATATCGCCGCCTTTGGTGGCGATCCCGACAATGTCACCATTGCCGGTGAATCTGCGGGCGGGCTCAGCGTCATGTATCTGATGGCCTCGCCGGATGCGCGTGGCCTTTTCAACAAGGCGATTGCCGAAAGCGCCTACATGGTGTCAACGCCCGATCTCACCCGAAGCCGCCACGGCATGATGTCTGCAGAAGACGCGGGCCTGCTTCTTGCCAAAAAACTTCATGCTCCCAACATTGCCGCGCTGCGGGCCATGACCGC
>JAGWRJ010000729.1 GCA_028869725.1 Alphaproteobacteria bacterium
ATGGCGGAAGCCCGACGCCGAGCTGGGCCAAGGGTCTGCCCACACCCGCGCAATTGCAGCATACCCCGACCTCGGGCTTCGACTGGAACGGAGCCTTGAGTTTCAGGCCGCCCGAGAGCGACTGGGTGTTCAAGGCATCCGTGCGCTATGGCCGCTCGTCGCGTAATGTCGGCTTCCACAAGAGCCAGGCCGTGACGCCGTCCCGCACAATGCTATTGGGCAGGACGTGCGGCGCGCTGCCTACGAAGGCTGGAAGCTACAATCTACAATCGGTTTGCAAGCATGGGTTCTTCAAAGAGTTCGACAACTCCAAGAACGCGTCCAGCGAACAGCATGCAATCCTCGACTTCACCGTGGGCAAGGAGGTCGGCATCGGTCTCTTCGGCACCCACCAGGAGGGAACGCTTGCCGGCGGCGTCCGGATTGCCCAGTTCGACTCGCGCTCGCACCTGAACCTCGGTGCCGATCCGGTCTATCATCTGGATCCAAGCATCTTCAAAAAATACCATGAGATCTACGAGTTCACCTCGAATGAATCGCGCAGCTTCCGCGGCATGGGACCTGAGATCACCTGGAATGCGCATACCCCGCTTGTCGGCAATACCGACGAAGGGGAAGTCACACTCGACTGGGGCATGAACTTTGCGGTGCTCTTTGGCCGTCAGCGTGTCAATCTGCAGCACACCGTGGTCCATTGCCGCCATAGCAGCTTTGGAACATTAAGCCGATGCGACGGTGTCGCTTTTGCTCAAGCTGCCACCGGCGAAATCACCGAGCCGGCGGACAATGTGGTCCGCTCGCGTGAAGTAGGGGTACCCAATCTCGGTGGCCACATCGGCGCCTCCATGGTCTACCGGAACGCGAAGATCAGCGTCGGCTATCGCTATGACGGCTTCTTTGGCGTGATGGATGGCGGCGAAACCACGCCGCTCCAGTACAACCGCAGCTTCGCCGGGCCCTACGTGAACTTTACCCTCGGACTTGGAGGGTAGCGCCTGATCTAGTATTGACAATATTATCAATATCATGAATATCTGACTGGAGCTTGTGGGCCGGAGCACTCGCCCGGCCCAAGGCCTGGAGCCAGGTCTTGGCGAGCGGAGTATCGAGACTGCGGCTGATAGCATTGCAGCCACCTATCACAGGAGCGGACGATGCGACCAAAAAGCTACATAATACGTAGCTCGCTTTTGGCGATTGTGTTGGTCGCGGGTTCCTCGGTGGCACAGGCGAACACCACGCAAAGCGAACAAGCTTCAAAGTCACCGTCGACGCGTCACATCGCAGTCAGTGGCAAAGCCGAACGCTCGTCATCCCGCTTTCAGACTGGATATCACGCGGCCTGCGATTACGCGACCTTCGGCCGGCCGCGCGACGACTTTGCTTACCGCGAGCAGCCTGCGTACCGCGCCGGATGGAAGGCAGGCTACGCCGCCTGCCTCGATCACTCCTATATGGGAAATGCGGGCAAAAAGGTGACGTACAACTAAGACCGGTCGCAACGTTCGAGTAGCGGGGACGGAGACAGCGGTCGCGACCAATTGGAGCTGGTTTCGAAGAATGTCTGATCCGGAACGAACCTGACAAGCTTATCAACGGCCATTTCTGGCACTTGCGTGAAACTACACTCTGACGGCAGCAGAAAAGCACTTCTACACAGCCTTTATTGACAGGAGCAGACCATGCAAACCAGACAATACTTGGTTGGTAGTGCCTATCTGGTGGCAGCTGTGTTGGCGGCTACAAACGTGGCTCAGGCTGGTACCACGTCCAAATCAGCGTCAACGCCTACGCACCTGGCGAGCCATGTCGCCGTGACGAGTTCATCTGAACGCGCGTCGCCGCGGTTCAAAGCTGGGTATCAGGCTGCATGTGACTACACGACCTTCGGTCGGCCGCGTGACGATTTCGCGTATCGAAACGAGCCGGCCTATCACGCTGGCTGGAAGGCAGGTTTCGCAGCCTGTCTCAACCGGGCGATGATGCAGAATACCGGCAAACCCTCCGGCCAGCTCAACGATATTTTCTGAAACCAAGATCAGCCTTGTTCCACGAAGACACCGTCAGATGCGCCTGCGTCCGCAGGGATCGCGTCGAAGGCAATGGTTGTGCGCGTGTCGTGGCCATGGAAGGCAATTGTTCCATGCCAGAAATACGATGGGAATAGTACCAGCCGGCCCGGTCTGGGCGTCACGATACGGCGGATGGGGTTCGAAAAACCAGCATCGAAGCTCGGTTCGCCAAATTTGAGCGTACCTTCATCGCCTGTGCCTGCCTGCATACTCGCAGGCAACGCGACGTAATAGGCGGAACTGATCCAGCCGCGCGGATGGACGTGATTGGTGTGAAACCCACCATCCCCCAAGCGGATTGACCAGGATCCCCAGTAACGAAACGCCTCAGACCTTCGCCGGTGCAGAGGATGGTCGGTGCTTGCGTCGAGCTCGCGGATATAATCGCGTACCGCATCGTCAATCCGGGCCTTGAGAAGATCGACGAGCGTATGCCCCGCGCCAAAAAGCGTACCAAGGGTTTTTGTGCCCTTGCGACAAGTCTGATTGATGTGCTCCTGCGTGTCGAGATGGAGCTTGGCAAGATAGGCCTCAAGATCCCGGTTGAAGCTTTCCATGTCGCTGTAGCCCTCAGGCGGTTCCAGATCGAACACCCGGATCAGCGTTTCATAATCGTTGAGCACCGCTTCGCTCGGATCATTGAGCTGGCGCAGGGCAACTCCTTCAAGGGCAAGTGCCGCCTGGTTATCCGGGGACAGCGTACGCGCCTTGCGCGCCTCTTCGAGGGCGCGCGGAGCTTCGCCGGCACGGGCAAAACACTCAGCAAGACTGCAACGGACTTCGACATTGTCCGGCAGGGCACCCAACACCTCCTCGAAGCTCTGGATTGCCTCTCCGTAGTTCCCCAGGCGCATCAGAGTAGAGGCAAGTCCTCCCTTGGCGGCAAGATTGTCGCTCCGTAACGCAAGAGCGCGCTCAAAATGCGCACGCGCATCGTCGAAGCGCTCCGCCATAAACAGAAACTTTGCCTTTTCTGCAGGCAAAAAGCTGCTGTCCGGCACAATTGTCATCGCATCATCGTAGGAGCGCAGAAAATCGCTGCGATCGAGCCGGTAGAGAAGCTCATTGAGCGTCTGATGGGCCATGAGGTCGTGGGGATCGCGCAAAATCGCCTGACGGTAGGCCGCCTCTGCCTCGGAGAGCCGCCCCAGGCTCTGTAGCGTGTTGCCGCGATTATAGGAAAGCCTGGGAAGCGCGGGCGCGGTCGACTGCAGATCGTCAAAATAGGCAAGAGCCTCATCATAGCGCCGCTGTTCGCTGAGTGCGACGGCCAGATTCTGTTCAAGCGCGACAAAGGCCTTGGCATCCTGCCCGGCCAGCGCCATGCCCTCGCGGGCGGTGATTTCGGCTTCCTTGGGGCGTCCCAGAAGGATGAGCGTTGCACTTAACGCCTGTTTTGCCATGACAAGGCCTGGCTGGAGACGCAGGGCTTCGCGCAGCGCGGCCTCTGCACCCGCAAGATCACGTTTGCGGGTGAGAAGAAGGCCGCGCTCCAGATGCGCGGGGGCAAACTGGCTGTTGGCACCGACAGCAGCATCCTGCGCCGCCATTGCATCATCAAAGCGGCCAGTGAGGGCAAGAAGCTGGCCCAGATGGTACCAGATGTCCGCACGGCCACCGTCTTTATCGAGGGCCCTGCGATAGAGCGCTTCAGCCTCAATGAGGCGCCCCTGTACGCGGCGCATCTGGCCATAGACGTAGAGAACTTCAGGGTCCTCAGGCCAATATTTAAGTGCGACGTCAAGGACCCGCTCCGCATCATCGAAGCGGTTGAAGGCAAGCTGTGCCAGCGCCTCCTGCAGCACCTCCATGCGGGAGGCAGGCTTGCCGCGCTTGTTTGCGGAGAGAGTTTGCGTCCTAGCCATGGACGAGTCCTTTCAGGTCATCAGTGAGATAGCCAAAGCGCGCCATCTGGACATGGTGGGCCTGGACGATCCGTCGGACCTGGTCGGGGCTCAGGCGTTCACGCCACTCCCCGGCCCGCCCGGCGCGAAAGAAACGCTCTGCCTTGTCGGGCTTTTCGCGGAAGCCACGCTCGTCTTCCTGCTTCTTGAGGTTGTCGAAGGAGGAGCGCTTCACGGCAAGGCGCAGCTGGTCCTCGGTCGGATCCAGAAGCAGGTGGTGCGCAAGCCCCATGAAGATCCGCATGGGGTCGGCGAGCATGTTCTCGTAGCGCATGACATAGATCGCCCGGTGCGGCTTCTTGGTCCAGCTCTCCACATGCTGGCTCCAGGAGCCGTAGATCTCGTGGACGTTGAATTCGCCGACAGCTGTCTCCTGGCCCCACTGACCCATGAATTGGATGGCATCATCGATCGTGCCGCTGATGTGGTTGGCAAGAGAGATCGAGACATCAAGGGGATTGCGCACGATATAGACGGCCCCAGACGTCACCTCGAAATTGATCGTGGGCGTACCCCGATCCATGACCAGGGCATGGTGGGTCTTGACCATGGCAAGGCCATCGGTGCTCTCGGCAATCAGGGCCTGAACCTTGGGGCGGAGCGCCGAGATCTCCTCTCGTGTCGCCTCGGTTACTTTCTTTTCCAGAAACTTCTCGTAGGGCCGCGCCGAAATCTCCCAGAAGGTGAACTCG
>JAGWRJ010000730.1 GCA_028869725.1 Alphaproteobacteria bacterium
AATGAGCGTGACCTCGACAGGAGGCATGTAAATGCTATCCCGGATTATTGAAGTTTGCGCCCGCAATCGTTTTCTTGTCTTTACCGGAGTTCTGCTGCTAACGCTCGCCGGCATCTGGTCGCTTCAGCATGTTCCGCTGGACGCGCTGCCGGACATCTCCGATGTGCAGGTGATCGTGCACACCAGTTGGGCGGGCGAGCCGCCCGACGTCATCGAAGACCAGGTGACCTATCCCATTGTCACGAGCATGTTGTCCGCCCCGCATGTTAAGGCCGTGCGCGCGCAGTCCATGTTCGGCGATTCTTATGTGTACATCGTCTTTCAGGACGGCACCGATCTCTACTGGGCGCGTTCGCGCGTGCTTGAGTATCTGGAGGAAATCAGCGGCCAACTGCCTGCGGGCGTGCATCCCGTGCTGGGACCCGACGCGACCGGGGCAGGCTGGGTCTACGAATACGCCATCGTTGATAAGACGCATCGCCATAGCCTGGCAGACTTGCGAACGCTGCAGGACTGGGACCTTCGTTATGCGCTGGAGACAGTTCCCGGTGTCGCGGAGGTGGCGAGCATCGGCGGCTACGTCAAGGAATATCAAGTAAAGCTCGATCCGGATAAATTGCTTGCTTACGGCATACCGCTCTCAACCGTCATTGATCGGGTCAAGGCAAGCACCAATGAAGTAGGCGGCCGCGTGTTGGACTTGAGCGGCGCGGAATACATGATCCGCGGTCTCGGCTATCTTCATTCGCTCGACGATCTGCGGTCTGTCGCTGTCGGCAGTAAGAATGGCACGCCCGTCTTGCTGAAAGACCTGGGCACGGTCAGCTTCGGCCCGGACATTCGCGAAGGCGTGGCCGAATGGAACGGCGAGGGCGAAACGGTCGGCGGCATCATCGTGATGCGCCAGGGCATGAATGCTCTCGACGTGATCAACGGAGTCAAGGCGAAGTTGCGCAAAATTGCGCCCTCTCTGCCGCCTGGGGTCGAGATTATGCCCGGCTATGACCGATCTGGACTGATCCATGCTTCGATCCACACGTTGCAGCGCGACCTGCTGGAAGAAGCCATCATCGTCAGCCTGGTCATCATCGTCTTCCTGTTCCATTTCCGCTCCGCGCTCATCGCCATCCTCGCGCTGCCCATCGCAGTGGTCGTTTCGTTCATCCCAATGTATCTGTTGGGCGTGTCCTCGAACATCATGTCACTGGGGGGTCTGGCGCTGGCGATCGGCGTACTGGTGGATGCTTCGATTGTCATGGTGGAGAACGGCTATCGTCATCTCTCCGACCGGCAGGAGAGCGATGCCGCCCCTGTAGAGGAACCGGAGCGCCAGCGGATTCTCATCAACGCCGCCAAGCAAGTCGGCCCAGCGCTGTTCTTCTCGCTGCTGATTATTGTAGTGTCGTTTCTGCCGGTCTTTCTTCTACAGGCGCAGGAAGGTCGGATGTTTCGACCCCTGGCGTGGACCAAGACACTCGCCGTCGGATCGTCTTCGATTCTCGCCATCACACTCGTTCCCGTCCTGATGGTGATGCTGATTCGCGGACGCCTGCGCCCGGAAAAAGACAACCCCATCTCGCGCATCACCCAGGCGATTTATCTGCCCATACTGCGGTTCTGCCTGCACCACCGCTGGCTGACCATTGCGCTCAACCTGATCTTTCTGGCCGTCACTCTGCCGCTGGCCTTTCATCTCGGTAGTCAATTCATGCCGCCTCTCTACGAAGGCTCGGCGCTCTACATGCCGACAGCGTTGCCCGGCATCTCGATTGGACAAGCGAAGGTGCTGTTGCAGGAGCAGGACCGCATCATCCGCACCTTCCCTGAAGTCGTGAGCGTTTTCGGCACGGCCGGCCGCTCCGACAGCGCAACCGACAACGCGCCCCTCGACATGTACGACACCACGATCATGCTGAAGCCGCGCCGACAGTGGCCCGC
>JAGWRJ010000061.1 GCA_028869725.1 Alphaproteobacteria bacterium
CCCGATCCAGCGCCGTTGCGCGTCCCGAGGAACTGGCGGACTTCCTCAAGGCGCATCCTGAGATCGATACCTTCGACATGATCTTCACGCCGATTTCGGGGGCGGGCAGAGGAAAGCGCCTGCGCCGGGAAGAACTCAGCGGTGTCTATGACGAAGGATGCCACCTTCCCGTCTCGACCATGGTTGCCGATATCACCGGCCAGGACACGGAAGAAACCGGACTGGTCTTTGCCAGCGGCGATGCCGACAAACTCGCCCGTCCGGTCCCTCAAACACTGGTGCGCGCGCCCTGGCTTGGTGCGCGCGCCGCACAGTTCCTGACGTCGCTCTATGAGCTCGATGGCACGCCCAATGCGCTTGATCCGCGTCATGTTCTGCGCGGCGTGCTGGAGCGCTTTGCTGCTGACGGACTTACGCCGGTCGTGGCCTGCGAGCTGGAATTTTATCTCGTCGATCCGGAGCGCACCAAGGAGGGCGGCATACGCCTTCCGATGCTGCCCATGGGCGACGGACGGCCGCCGCGTCTGCACAATGCCTATGACCTCAGGGATCTCGATGATGTCGCACCGTTTCTCGAGGAACTATGGTCGGTCGCCGACGTCCAGGGCGTTCCCCTGCAAGGCGCGGTGGCAGAATATGCGCCGGCCCAGTACGAACTCACGCTGAAGCACAAGGCCGATGCACTCAGAGCCGCAGACGATGCGCTGATGTACAAGCGTCTCACCAAGGGCGTCGCGCGGCGCCACGGTTTTGAAGCCACCTTCATGGCCAAGCCGTTCCAGGCGCGCTCAGGCAGCGGCTTGCATCTGCATGTCAGTGTCAATGGCGCGGACGGATCCAACGTCTTTGCGTCCGAGGATCCGGCAGGTTCTGCTGTCATGCGCCACGCCATCGGCGGCATGAAGGCGCTGCTTGGCGACGGCATGGCCATCTATGCGCCCAATGCCAATTCCTATCGCCGCTTCAAGGCCAATTCCTATGCGCCGGTGGCGCCGGGATGGGGCATCAACAATCGCACCCTGCCGCTGCGCGTGCCCATTGGCCCAGCCCATACCCGTCACATCGAACAGCGGGTCGCCGGCGCGGATGCCAATGTCTATCTGGCTCTCGCGGCCATGCTGGCCAGCGTTCATCATGGCATCTCTACCAAGGCCGACCCGGGCGCTCCGATCGAAGGCAGCGGGTACGCGGCAGCCGAAAGCTCCGGCATTCGCCTGCCGACCCACTGGCTTGCCGCCCTCGATGCGCTCGAGCGCTCGAAGGTGATGCGCGCGTATCTGGGCGATCGCTTCGTCGATATGTTCGTCTGCGTCAAACGTGTGGAATTCGACCGCTTCAACGAAGTCGTGCCCAGCCTCGATTATGACTGGTACCTGAAAAACGCCTGATGATGGGCGCGGCCGCCGCTCTGCGGCGGGCGGCTGCTGGCGCTGGAGGCCGGAGGCGACGATCCTCGCGCGGGGGGCGGCGCGGATCCTGCCCTCAGGGCGCGCACTGTGCGCGACCTCGCCGGCCCCAAAAGAGATGTCCACATTATATGTGATCACAGCATTGACATACGCGCTTCACGCGGTAGGATTTCGCTGGGGTAACACATAGGGGGCGCTCAGCAATGACGCGAACATCTTTCTGGCAGGGGCTGCTTTTGACGGCGGCAACGCTTGGAACCATCGTTTCGGCCAATGCGCAAAGTGCGAGCAACGCGCCTGCGACGAACCCATCAGCGAAGACCGACGGCATTGAAGAAGTTGTCGTGACTGCGACGCGGCGCGCCGAGCCACTGAGCAAGGTGGCGATGAGCATCAGCGCGTTTACCAAGCAGCGCATGGACCAGCTCGACGTCAAGTCGTTCGCGCAGATCGCCCGCTTTACGCCCGGCGTGCAGTTCGATCAGACCAACAACCAGATTTCGATTCGCGGCGTCTCGTCCTCGGCCGGTGCGGCAACGACCGGCGTCTACATCGACGATACCCCGATCCAGATGCGCCGGCTGGGCTTTGGCTCCGTCAACAGCCTTCCAGGCGTGTTTGACCTTGACCGTGTCGAAGTGCTGCGTGGGCCCCAGGGCACCTTGTTCGGCGCCGGCTCCGAAGGTGGCGCAGTGCGCTACATCACGCCCCAGCCAAGCCTTGACACCTACAGCATCTACGCCAAATCCGAAATCTCCCAGACCGAGCATGGCGGTGCGAGCTATGAAGGTGGCGTTGCCGTTGGCGGCCCCATCATCCCCGGCCAGCTCGGCTTCCGCGTCAGCGGCTGGATGCGCCATGGCGGCGGCTGGATTGATCACGTCAATTACCTGACCGGCAAGAACATCCAGTCAAATTCGAACTACAACGACACCTATCAGGTGCATGCGGCCCTCGCCTGGCAGCCGATCTCGAACCTGCGCGTCACGCCAAGCGTCTTCCTTCAGAACCGCATCGACAACAATGACGGCGAATACTGGGTGGGGCTCTCCAACCCCTCCAAAGGCGTCTTCAAGAATGCGACGCCCGAGCGCATGGCAAACCATGACTTCTTCGTCCTGCCCTCGCTCAAGATCGATCTGACGCTCCACAATGTGGAGCTGATCTCGAATACCTCGTATTTCTATCGTCATGACCTCGTGAACGGATATAGCGGAACCCTCTATAATCTGTCCTACTTCCAGTCGGTGGAAGCGTTCGGTCAGGACCCCAACGGCAATACCTGCCCGGGCGGCCTCTGCGCGACCAATCCGCAGATGCTCCTGCTGCCCAATACGATCAATCTGCCTGGCTTCGGTCCCTACCTGTCCGTCAACCGCGACACCAACGACCAGTCGAGCATCACCCAGGAAGTGCGTCTGCAGTCGATTGATCCGCACGCGCGCCTGACCTGGGTCGCGGGCCTGTTCTACAGTTCCGAGCGCCAGGTGAGCATCGAAGAGATCAACGATCCGCAGCTGCCCCAGCTGACCCAGTACCTGTGGGGCGAGGACATGCTGACCGCCTGGGGCGAGAACCTGCTTGCGAACGGTGACGACTACATCAACAACAACACCGGTCACACCTCGCAGACGGCGTTCTATGCCCATGCAACCTATAGGATCACCTCGAAGCTGAAACTGCAGGCGGGTTTGCGTGTCGCCCAGACCCATTTCGACTACGTCAACTGGTCGGACGGGCCGCAGAACTTCGGCTATGTACCGCCCAATACCGGCAAGAAGGATGAAACGCCGGTCACGCCGATGGGCGGGATCACCTATCAGTTCAACCCGGACGATATGGTCTACGCCACGGTCGCCAAGGGCTATCGTATCGGCGGTGCCAATCCGCCATTCCCGCTCTCCGCGTGCCAGGCAGACCTGACACTGCGCGGTATCAAGACCATACCGTCCACCTACAATTCGGATAGCGTGATGAGCTATGAGGCGGGTTCAAAGGATGTGGTGATGCACCATACCC
>JAGWRJ010000062.1 GCA_028869725.1 Alphaproteobacteria bacterium
ACAGACGACCCTGAGCGTCGATGACACTGCTGAAATGGTCGCCCGACTGCGCCAGCGCTTTCCACACATTGCCGGCCCGCACAAGGAAGACATCTGCTACGCCACCACCAATCGCCAGGAAGCGATGAAGGCGATCGCCCCACGCGCTGACGTGGTGTTCGTCGTCGGGGCTCCCAACTCGTCGAACTCGATGCGCCTCGTCGAGGTTGCGCTGCGCGCCGGCGCCAAACAAGCGACGCTGATCCAGCGTGCAAGTGACATTGACTGGTCGTTGGTCGAACATGCCCAAGTGATCGGACTGTCGGCCGGAGCATCAGCGCCAGAGATTCTCGTCGAACAGGTCATCGCCGCCTTCCAGGAACGCTACCGACTCGACGTCGAGGAGACCCGCGTCACCCGCGAAGACGTCATCTTCAACGTGCCACGTGCATTGGCATCCTAACCCGAACAGTTTTGTATGGCGGTCTATACGGATGTCTCCTTCGAAGCTCTGAGCGCGCTGCTCGAACGGTACGAGATCGGCGAGCCGATGAGTTTCAAAGGCATCGCAGAGGGCGTCGAGAATTCCAACTATCTGCTGCACACGACGACGGGCAATTACATCCTCACCCTTTATGAAAAGCGTGTCGCCTCCGCCGACCTGCCTTTTTTCCTGTCGCTGATGAGCCATCTCGCTGCACGGGGACTGCCCTGCCCCGTGCCTGTCAGCGACCGCCAGGGCGGGTGGACCTGTACCGTTAACGGGCGACCCGCCGCCATTCTGAGCTTTCTGGAGGGCCTCTCCCTGCGCCGTCCCCAGCCTGCCCATTGCGAAGCCGCAGGCAAGGCACTGGCTCGTCTCCATGTGGCGGGACAGGATTTCCCGGGTAAGCGGCAGAACGCGCTGGGTCCCTCAGGCTGGCACGAACTTGTCAGCGCGACGCGCGCGCGCGCCGACAGTGTTCAAGATGGCCTCGCGCAACTGATTGCGCGCAGCCATGACCAGCTCATCGCAAGCTGGCCGCACAATCTCACCTGCGGCATCATTCATGCCGACCTCTTTCCCGATAACGTGCTGTTTGTCGATGGAGCGGTATCGGGGCTCATCGACTTCTACTTCGCCTGCAATGATGCCCTGGCCTATGATCTTGCCGTAATGCTCAACTCATGGTGTTTCGAAGCTGATGGTGCATTCAACGTGACCAAGTCGAAGGCATTACTGAAGGGATATCGCAGCGTGCGTAGCCTCGACGACGCAGAAATCGCCGCGATGCCACTGCTGTGCGCCGGAGCCGCATTGCGCTTCACGCTGACCCGGCTCTTCGACTGGCTGAACCCAGACCCCGGCGCCCTCGTGCGGCCGAAGGATCCGCGCGAATTTGCGCGGGCCCTGCGCTTTCATCAATCGGTCAAGTCTGCGGGCGAGTACGGGCTGTGAGCGCGCGGATCGAGATCTTCACCGATGGTGCCTGCTCGGGAAACCCCGGGCCCGGAGGCTGGGCCGCGATCCTGCGCGCCGGTACACGGGAAAAGGAAATCAGCGGTGGCGAGCGCCTGACCACCAACAACCGCATGGAAATGCTGGCTGCAATCAGAGCCCTGTCGGCACTTCTG
>JAGWRJ010000731.1 GCA_028869725.1 Alphaproteobacteria bacterium
ATAGTAGCGCCTACGACCAAGGCCCGGACGCGGCCACAGCATGGGCGCCAACCGGCCGACGGGGAGAACTCCAATGGCTCTTTCGGAAGCACCTCTGGTTGCCCTCGCCCTGATCCGCTCGTTCGGATGCAACGCCTTTGATCTTGCAACTCACCGTGCAGACGATGCGGCTCGCGATGGAAAATTTGCCACGGCGTATGAATGGCGTCGCATCGCCGAGATCATCCGCGATGAAATTGCAACCGGGGACGCCCCGGACGACGAGGATGATGCAAAGGAGGCTCAGCACGCCACCGGTCTTCTGCATCAGCCGCTAATAGCCCCGCTCGTGCGCCGGATGCATCTCCTCCTGCTTTTGACCCAGCGCCCCGGCTGGGGTTGGGACCCGTTCGGTCCTGATCTCGAACCATGGAAGACAATGGGGCTGGCAGATGACGGGGAGATGTTCCGCACGTCCAGAACTGCGGATGGCTATGAGCATCTGCTCGATAGCGTGGGTCTTCCCAGCGCCGCCTGCGCCGCTTGCGCCGGCCATCTCGTCTGTGCCGAAGTCCGTCGCATCCTCACCGATCGTGCGCACCGCCTCTGCCTCGAGGAGCACACGAGCCGACACCCGGGCGACGGCGATACCCAAAAGGCTCCAGCCGAACGCTCACGCGAGGCCGTTGCGCGCGGCGAAGAGACATCCGGCGCGACCAGACCGCCGGCATTTTCTCCCTGTGAGAGAGAAATCCGCGATGCGCTGGTGACGTGCTGGATGCGAAAGTCCGGCTTTACGCCCGCGCGGAATGACGGCCGCCCGTGCCCTGCCGAGGCCAATCCATAACGAGACAGGCGCGGCTGTAGAGGCGCGCGAATTTGATGTCGTCCTCGGTCAGGTAGAGATAGTCGGCGAGAATGTTCTCCATGTCCTCGCCGTCCTCGCCAAGCTGGGCGGCCTCTTCGACCGAAAGGCCCGAAAACCTGAAGCGCACACTCTCGCCGCGGCTGATATCTTCTTCGCGGATACGCGAAAGACCCTTGCGGTAGAGGTCGATGCGCGGCTTGACCGCAGACCAGAGCGCACCCAGCGGAATGGCCAGATAGGTGTCGATGGGTACGATCTCTGTCGGGCGGGGCCGATCCATCATGTGCCGCAGCCGATGAGCACCCAACACGCACAGCTTGGTCGCGATGGTATCGCGAAACATGCGATCGGAGATCACAAAGGCATTGCCGTAGATGGCCGCAAATACAGGGACGCTGATCCAGTCGTAGCGGCGATGGCTGTCAACGTCATAGCGGATGGTTGTGCCTGCAAATACCCCACCGTCAACGTCGTTGCGGATACAGTGTTCCCGGTCGCATACATCGGCCAGCACGATGGCTTCACGCAGCGACAAGAGCCGCTTGCCTGGCCTCTCGGCCGATAGGGTTATTCCACCGGATTTTTCGTTCATGGCACTCATCCCATCCTGTCTGCCTGAAGGAGGCGCTTGAGAGTGCGTAAAGGACGTCCGCCCGCGATGTATCCTGCAAATCCGAACCCGTCCGCCGCACGCCCGCACGCGCAGGGCAAGCTTGGGCCTGGCCAGGGCGCGCTACAATTCCTCAAGTCTGAGGGGATTGGCGGCCAAAGTCAGTCTTGTTCACGCTCGCTGCTTTGGGTTGTCCTGATCGCTTCGGCAACGGTCCCGAGCGTGAGGATGAGCTCGAGCGGGTCATCCGACAAAGGCAGGGCGCCGAAGCGCTCATACCGGCGCGGCGCCTTCGAAGTGCTTGCGATCGTACTGCTGGCCGTCAGGCGCGTCGCGTCAATCCACCGACAGGATCAGGTCCGAGGCACGCGGCGGCGCGCGGCGCATGATGCAGCTGCGCATGTTGAGCCGCGCCTATGCGCCGGCCTGTACCAGTAACCGCTTTAGTCCCTAGTCGCCGGCAATTCGATCCTGTCTTCGCAGGCAGTTGAGGCTGCCGGCATGGCAGCCTCAACTGTCTTCATTCGGGCGCTGTGCCGTCTATTTCAGGGCAAGCGCGACCCATTCCGGTGCATGGCTTCTGCTGCCGATGGCAAAGACGATCACCTGTTTGCCATCGACCTCATAGGTCATCGGTCCTGAGGTCAATCCTGCCGGTATCGACACCGCGCCCAGCACCTTTCCGGTCTTCTTGTCGAAGGCACGGAATTTTGCCGGCCCGTCGATACCGAAGCCACCCATCACCGCATCACCCGTGTCACCGGCAAAGAGCAACGTCTTGGTGATCAACACCGCCGAGC
>JAGWRJ010000732.1 GCA_028869725.1 Alphaproteobacteria bacterium
CCGCATTGGCTGGTGTCAGGGCATCGACGTCCTTGGCCGGATCAAGTGCGTCAAGAACCGCCGCCTCGCGGATCTGGGGTGGCAGGGGCATCTGCACCAGAATGCCGTGGATCTTCGGGTCGGCATTGAGCGCACGCACGAGCGTAAGTACGTCTTCTTCGCGCGCATCGGCCGGCAGGTGGTGGCTGCGCGAATAAAACCCCAGAGCCTCGGCCATCTTGTTTTTGTTGCGCACATAGACTTCGCTCGCCGGATCGTCCCCAACAAGAACGGTGGCAAGACCCGGAACAAGGCCATGGGCGTCCTTAAGAGCCGCAGTCTGCTCGGAAAGGCGCTGTCTGAGGCGCGCAGCGACGGCTTTGCCGTCAATAAGTGTAGCGGTCATGGGCTGGCTCCCGTCGGACGGGCGAGGACATACTCGGGCAGGCCCGCGACGTCTACCGCTTTGCCGCCGCGGCAAAGTCAAATCGGCCGGAGCCGTGTCCGCATGACCGGCCCGGATCAGAGGTTCGCCCTGTCGCCGCTGGACCTGGCCCAGAGGAACTGTCTTGGAGCCGAGCGGGCTTTCCTGTCACGAAAAGGGTCAAAACGCTCCGCCGGCGGTCAGCCAGATCACCAGCCGCTGCAGGAACATTACCCCGATCAGAACGATTAGCGGCGACAAATCGAGGCCACCGACGATCGGAACCACACGCCTGACCTGTGCGAACACCGGTTCGGTCATGGCTTCGAGGGCCCTGAGGATGGAGCGGGCAAAGGCGTTGTAGACGTTGATGACGCGGAAGGTCACCAGCCAGCTGGCGATCACGGCAGCGATGATCACCCAGGTGTAGAGATCCAGGATTTCGAGGATCAGCCAAACGAATGGATTGACAGCATACATGGGTCGGGGCCTGTGTCTCGGCGGGCGCTCCGCTTGTAACCATACGGCAGGCGGGCGGCAACCCGCGTGGCTGTCCGCGCTGGGACGGCTTGTGCTTGACAGCCATCGGGGCCGCTCCCTAGATACGCGCCCGCGTCATACACACCCGGACGCGGAACCGGCCTGGGGCTGTAGCTCAGTTGGGAGAGCGCCTCGTTCGCAATGAGGAGGTCAGCGGTTCGATCCCGCTCAGCTCCACCAGGCACTTAGCCAGTTTCAGACCTTAACTCCTGTGTCGCCCGCTGCACGACGGCGGGCCCATATGTTCAAGCCCGACCGGTGAATGCCGCGCCTTTTCAGGCAACGTCAAATTAACTCTGTTCGGCGCATGATTGCAGCTGCGCCGAGGAGCTGTGACCGGATGGGCAATGCCCGCACCCTGACTCGATCGCGGGCAACTCTGCAGCCACAGGAGCCGGCGCTCGCCCGACTTTTCGCGCCGCTACCCCACCTGCTGATCGACGGTGGAGACCTGCGCCTCAGGATAGATCCGATTGCCGGTTGTAATGACTATGGCTGTCGCCCCACCCCTGATGGCCGAGTGCTCGCGTTCTCGTCTTCGACTGCGACCACAATTTCCGAGCCGGCCTATCAGCGCGCGCACATGGCGCGGCAGATGCTTGTCCATGACAGTCTCACCCAAGGGATGGCACGTGCCTTCGACAGCCGCGTTGAGTCCATGCGCCATGATTTGCGCACGCTTCTCAGGCTTGAGGCGAGGATCGGTGTCATGTTCTCGCCTTCGGGTACCGACTCCCAGCTCCAAGCCCTGCTGCTCCTGCGACATCTGCTTGGTGGTCGGCTCTGCAGCATTGTCATCGGTGCAGACCAGACGGGCCGCGGCACGATCCACACTGCGCGCGGGCAGCATTTCAGCGACCGCACGGCGCAAGGGTGCACTGTGGTCAAGGGCGAGCCGGTTGCGCGCTGGGCGAACGCGCCGCTCAGCGTCGGTATCAGCCTTCTTGCCGACGACGGTTCGGTGCGCAGCGAGGCGCAAACCGATGCCCTGGTGCTGGCCACCATTGCTGAACAGATCGACGCTGGCTGCAACGTTCTGCTTCAGATCATGGAGTCCTCAAAACTTGGCTGGCGTGCGCCGTCAGATAGCTGTCTTGATGAGATCGCAGCGCGCTGGCCACAGCGTGTACAGGTGGTCGTCGATGCCTGTCAGATGCGCATGCCAAGATCGCGTCTCAGCGCGCATCTGTCGCGCGGCCGGGTCGTCCTTATGACCGGCTCGAAATTCTTTACGGGCCCCTCCTTCAGCGGTGCCTCACTGTGGCCACAGCAGATGCATGCGCGCATCACGGCCTGCGCAGCTTCACCCGAGGGGCTTTCGGACTATGCGACCTGCTATGATCTGCCGCCTGACTGGACCGGACTAAGATCCGGACTGCCGTCTTCACCGAATGTCGGGCAATGGCTGCGCTGGGAAGCTGCGCTGGCAGAAATGGATTCCTATTACGCAGTGCCAGCACCCTGGCGGCATGCCGCGCTTGCCCGCCTCTCCGAGGCAGTACCCGAGGCGATCGCATCGGTGAAGGGCCTGCAACTGTTGCCTGCGTATGGTCGTCACTCGCCCATGCCTCCGACAATCTTTTCTTTCTTCCTCAATAAGGATGGGGGCCGGCTCGATTCGGCGGACGTGACCGCGCTCTATCACGCGCTCTACCGCAGCGGGACTTGCGCCACCAATGAACCGGTCTGCCAGATCGGCCAGCCTGTGGCTCTGCGCGCGGGCACGGTATTACGCATTGCCATTGGCGCACGCGCACTTGCACAGGCCTTCAAAGAGGATGCCAGCTGCGGCCAGGTGATCGCAGACATCA
>JAGWRJ010000733.1 GCA_028869725.1 Alphaproteobacteria bacterium
GTGGTGGCCATGCCTGTCCGCAGTGCAGGTGAGAAACGCGATGGGGTAGGCCCGTGATGTCTGGGCGTTCTAGCAGGGTACCGCAGCCTTTCGGTTTGACCAGCGTCAAAGCAGGACTATGACAAGGCCCTGGCGGGAGGCGACAGACGCCGGTGCACCGGCAAAGAGAGCGTGCGCTCTCAGAGTACGCCTGTGACTGGGTGCCGATGAGCGGCTCCAGCATGCGGGGGAAGCTCTACGAACGATGGGGATTTCGAGGTAATGTTGGTTTTTCGGAGGGCGCTACAATGACGTTCAGGCACAAACCGGTCGCGCTGACCGCCCTGGCACTTGGTGCATGTCTTGTACCAATGGTGCCTGCAACAACGTTCGCACGCCCTCGGTCAGGTGGCCCCGTCATCCATATCGAAGATGTTGCGCGGTTCTACCGGATATATGACGCTGCGGGTGGAAAGCCGACGGCAAGCGAGCTCCAGCGCGATTACATCGACAAGGGATCACCAGGCCTTCGACACCTTGCGCAGATCCGGCACGTCACTGGAGTTCTGATTGCGGGGGAAATTGCATCGCATCCCCAGATCTATGCCAACGCCAAACGCTGCATGGCTGTACTGCCCCGTGTACGCCGTCAGGTGGCCGCGGCGCTGCACCGGCTGGGCCATCTTTATCCCCAGGCGGTATTTCCGCCGGTAACAATCGCTGTCAGTCATGGCAAGCCGGTAGGCGTGGCTGATGCGTCCGGGGTCATGATTGGGCTGGAGGGTCTTTGTGCGGTGCGCTATCTCGGAGCCAATCTCGACGAGAGGTTTGTGCATACCATCGCCCACGAATATATCCATGTACAGCAGGCGGTTGCTTCGCCCGCGCTCTATAATGACCCCAAACCGACGGTGCTGGATGCGTCCCTGATCGAGGGCGCCGCAGAATTCATGGCGACGCTGATCGCCGGGGAGGCGGATTTCTGTTCACCTTATGCGCCCGTCGATCGAGCGCGGCGCAAGCCGATCGAGATCCGGTTCGTGGCCGCCGAGAATAAGACTGGCCTCAGGGATTGGATCGACAACGGAACGCTGACGACGCCTGGAGACCTCGGCTACTGGGTCGGGTATCGCATCGTAAAATCCTATTACGAGCATACGGCAGACAGGCGCGCAGCAGTACGCGACATTATTGAAATGAAGCATCCCAGGTCGTTTCTCGCCAGGAGCGGCTGGTATCCGGGGATCAGACTCAGTCCTCCCGTCTTCTGAAGGCAACGGATACAGGGCTCGCTCCGGTGGCGCCCCAGGCCCGAACGGGTCCAAAGGCCCTGATCCGGCAGACGAATGACCGAACCGCAGCGACCAGCTCGCGAAGGCTCGCGTAATAATGTTGCGGGATACATGGGCTGGGCGACAAAAGGATTCGGGGGTTTTTAGGTAACCATTTGTAAAAACTAAAGTTTCTGTTGCCTTCCCGCAGGCTTAAGAAATTATGGCACCCAACATGCCACTTTTCGTTGATCGCTATACGCGGTATTAGTAGCTTTA
>JAGWRJ010000734.1 GCA_028869725.1 Alphaproteobacteria bacterium
CGTCGCGCGGTGCTTTCTGGAAGTGAACGGCGCGCGGGCCCAGGCTAGAAGCGATATGTCCTGAAATGGCAGTACGCCGATCTCAGGGATTACCCTTGGTGTCGGCCTGCAACAGGCATTGCAGATGGTGCTCTAGGTCCGCCTAGACTGGCGCGGAGCAATTCATAATTTGCGGCCTTTGTTCGCGCAGACCATGTGATCGAGGTTACCTGCTTGCGCGGAATGGACGCGGCTGTCTGAACGGTGTTGTAGGAACAGAGAAACGGGAAGAATGTGCCCGCCACGTGACCAGCGGATGAACCGATGCCCAGGGAGATAGAGCCCGGCAAGCTACCTCCAAGCTCCTGCCGGGAGTGCCAAATTGCGCCTTTCACGATCTATGGGCCGACCATTCGTGAAGCGCCTAACAAGATCTGTCAGCTGCGCTGCGAGACACGCAAGGTAAGTGCCGGACGCACGCTCCTGCGCGAGGGCGACATACCCCAGAAGATTCATGTGATCTACTCAGGCTGGGCGCTCTATTACAAGCAATTGAGCGATGGACGTCGACAGATCGCGTCATTTCTACTCCCTGGCGATACGCTGATGCTGGAGGCGATCTGCTTTCCACGCCTTCCTGCTCCATTTTCGGTCAAGGCGCTGACGGATGTGGCGATCTGCGGTTTTACCACTACGGACATGATTACTCTGCTTCATGGCTCGGACGCGCAGGAGCGGAAATTCTCGCGAGCCCGCCACCAGTTGCTACGGTTTCTGCATAGCCGGCTTTTTGATCTGGGGCGCCGTTCGGCGCGCGGACGGCTTGCCCAGCTGGTTCTTGAACTGTGCGCGCGGGTGAAAACGCGTGGCATGATGGCTGATGATGGCAGTTTCAGCTTTCCACCGCGCCAGGAACATCTGGCAGATGCACTTGGTATTACCACTGTGCATGTCAATCGTACGCTTGCTCAGCTGCGTCGTGAGGGTGTGTTCTCGATAGAAGGAGGTCGGCTGAGCGTCCACGACGAGGAAGCCTTACGTCAGATCGCCCATGAGGAATAGCGCCAGGTGGCTCGCACCGCCTGGGGCAGATGCCGTACGAATAACATGCGTGGGGGTGACGGACATTCTGTTCCGGCACAGGGCACAATACGCGCGGACTCTGTCAGACATATTTTGGTACGCGTTTTGAGGATAGTGTGCTGTGCCTTTATCTGTTGAATGAGGCGAAGTGTTTCTTTCCTTGTTCAAGCAGGACAACGAGCACTATGCCCGCCAGTGCACAGATTGCCAGGTCATCCCAGTGGAGCGGACCAAAGCGCAGCAGCGTCTGGAATGGGTGCCAGTAGAGAGCTGCACCAAGGACTGACGTGACAAGGCCGATAAGAAGCCAGAGAGCAGGATTTGGGCGTAGAAATGCGTTGGCAAGGGATGCGTGGAACGAACGATTGACGAAGATCAATCCCACATTCATCAGCACGAGAGTCGTAAAGACGAGGGCCCTCAGATCAGTGGCCGGCATTTTGTTGGCGAGACCGATATAAAGAGATGCGCAGACGACGAGCAGTGCGATGCCGCCTTCAGCCAGGGCCCAGCCTATTGCACTGGCTGACAGCACCGGTGCATTTGGCCTGCGTGGCGGACGTCGCATCACGTCTGCTTCCTCGGTCTCGTACTCGAACACGATCGAGCATGTCGGATCTATGACCATTTCCAGGAAGGCAATCTGAATTGGCATCAGGATCAGCGGCAGGCCAAACAGCAGGGGTATGATCGCAAGGCCTGC
>JAGWRJ010000735.1 GCA_028869725.1 Alphaproteobacteria bacterium
CCTGACGCTGACGAATCGGCTGCATGTGCATTTGGGAGCAAGCTGCTCTCACGCATTGCCGTGCCGAGGAGATACTTGAAGTCAGACCCAGTTTCAGCGCTCGCCTGGCGAAGGGCGCTGATCACTTCCGCGCGCAAGGACGTATTTGTGCCGGGAGTCTGCGGAATCATTTTTTTGCAGGTTTCCTGTGGCGGCTCTGGGCCAGCCCTGATCACCATGACGCAGTAGCATTATCGTGGTTAAAGACCGGTAACCAGGCTGCTGATGATCGCCTGGCGACCCTCAGGCGAATAAGGAATCCCGCCGGCCCTGCCCCACACCGGCCCTGGCCAGGCAGCATCGTCCTGACGGCGTGCTACGACGTGGACATGCAGCTGGGGAACGATATTGCCAAGGGCCCCGATATTTATCTTGTCTGGACCAAAGAGCTGCTGAAGTCCCCTGGAGGCTCGTTGCATCTCCTGGAGGAGAACGAGCGCCTCCCCATGGCTGAGTTCGTGCAGTTCGTGAACATGCGCACGACGGGGAATCAGGACAACCCAAGGAAAGCGGGAATCGTCCATAAGACGCACCGTGCTGAGCGCCCAATCCGCGACCCACACGGTATCGGCCGCAAGACGCGGATCCAGGGTGAAATGGTCCATGGCGAGACTCCAGCGTGCCCCTTATACGGGTCGATCAAAACGACCAGGTGAGAAGGCTGCAATCTCGTCGGCGACCTTCTGTTTGTTAATTAGGCGTTCCACTGCCTCCGCCAGAGCAGGAGCAAACAGGATACCGTTACGATATTGCCCACCCGCGAGGAAAAGACCTGGCGTGCCAGTTTCGCCAATGATCGGCAGTCCGTCCGCCGTGCCTGGCCGCAGCCCCGCCCAGTGTTCGCGTATGGGCCAATCCCTAAGGCATGGCACCAACGCCTGCGCGCGCTCAAGCAGCCACCTGCGCGCACCGTTGGACAGCCCAGTATCAAACCCCGCCTCCTCGACCGTCGCTCCAACAAACAGCTGATCATTGCGCGGGACAAGATAAATGCCGTGACCCCACAGCAGCGGTACAGGAAGTGCGTTGGGCGCCGGTGGGGCGAGTGCCAGCATCTCGCCCTTGACCGGACGGATTGGCAGGTTCTCCGCCAGCCCCCCGATCTGACCGGACCAGGCTCCGGCTGCTAGCACGACGGCATCTGCCCGATGAATGCGAAAGGCACTAAGCACCACGAGCTCGCCGCTCGCCCCCTGTTCGACGCGGACCGCTGCCTCGTTGGCTGATAATTTCGCGCCTGCGCGAATGGCGGCATTGGTCAGTGCCGGCCCCAGGGCCCGGTTGTCCACCTGTGCGTCCCGTGGCGCCCACAGAGCACCTTCTATGTCGGGTGCCAACATGGGCGCCCGAGCCAGGGTCTCTTTACGCGTTAGGTATTCTGCGCCGCCCCCCCTGGCCTGGCGCTGCAGCCGCTCGGCCTCGGTAGAGCTGGCAGGAACGATCAGCGCACCATCTTCGCGAAAGCTGATGTTGATCCCGGATATGGCTTCAAGTTCTTTTGCAAATTCTGGCCATAAGGCCCGAGATCTAAGGGCAAATTCCGCCTCAGAAGTTGCCGCCCCCGCGGTTTCTGCCGTTACGGCGATCATGCCGGCGGAAGCGTAGGTCGCGCCGCGTGCCGGTTGCGCGCGATCCAGTACCAGAACCTCGGTTCCGTTCCTGGCCATCCGCCAGGCGATGGCGAGCCCAGCTACTCCTGCGCCAATGATGATGATTTTCATGTGAATCCGTTCGCGGCCCTCAAAACGTACCGACGCGTAGGACCTTGACGCGCCGTCGTCAAACCTACTTTAGCAGGTGACCCGACCTGGCGGGCTTTCTATAGTCGGTTTTGCGGCAGTTGCGCGAGTCATAGGGTGACCAAAATGGAAAAAGCGACCTTTGGTGCAGGCTGTTTTTGGGGTGTCGAAAGCTTCTTTCGGGAGGTGCCGGGCGTGGCTGACGCCGTCAGCGGCTACAGTGGCGGCCATGTCGACCACCCTTCCTACAAGCAGGTATGCAGCGACGGGACCGGGCACGCAGAGGTGGTCGAAGTGACGTTCGATCCTGCAAGGCTCTCCTATGCCACCCTGGTTGAATTGTTTTTCAAAATGCACGATCCGACGACCCTGAACCGTCAGGGCCCCGATGTAGGTACGCAATATCGCTCAGTCATCTTCTACCACTCCGATGACCAGAAGCGCATTGCCGAAGAGGAGTTGAAAAAGGCCGCCGCATCCGGACGCTACCGGGCGGCAATCGTTACTTCCATTGAACCGGCACAGCCGTTCTGGCGTGCAGAGGACTATCACCAGCGCTATTTTGAAAAGCACAATCTGCCTTCGTGCCACGTCAGCTTTGCGGAACTTGACGCATGACAAAACCTCTTCAGAACGGGACGTGGGCACCATGGTGATGGGCTTTGTAACAATTGCCGAGGGAGGAGACTCTGGTATCGGCGCCGGTGAACGCTACAGCAGCGCGCCATGGGCATCTCGTTCTCCGGTTCTAGGAAAGAACGGAATGGCCGCGAGCGAGCAGCCGCTTGCCTCGATGGCCGCCATCGAAATACTCAAGAAGGGCGGAAGCGCCGTCGATGCTGCGATCGCTGCCAATGCCCTTCTGGGCCTGATGGAACCTGTAGCCAACGGCATCGGAGGCGATTGCTTCGCCATCGTATGGGATCCGGCGACGCAGAGACTCCACGGCTACAACGGCACCGGTCCCGCACCTATGGGAAGAAGTCTCGCCAAAATGCGCGCGGACGTAGGCCATCTCTATGCACGCTTGGGGCACCCCTACAGAGACCATATTCCATCTCTGGGGTCACTCTCGGTGACCGTGCCCGGAGCGGTTGACAGCTGGGCGGCTCTTCACGAGCGTTTCGGCAGGCTATCGCTGGCCGAAGACCTGGCTCCGGCAATTCATTACGCGGAAAACGGTTTTGTCGTGACCGAACTCGTCGCCGCGTACTGGAAGGGCAATATGGCCCTTTTCGAGAAAAACCGGGCCATGATCGAAGAATTCGACAATGCCCGGCACACCTATCTCATTGATGGACATGTTCCTGTTCACGGAGAGGTCTTTAAGAACCCCGATCTGGCCCAGACGTTGCGGCAGATCGCCGAAGATGGACGAGATGCCTTCTACAAAGGTGCAATCGCCCGCAGCATCGACGCGTATTTCAAACGCATCGGTGGAGACCTCCGCTACGAAGACATGGCCAACTTTCACGGCGAGTGGGTTGAACCGCAATCGGTAAACTACCGCGGCTATGACGTATATGAATTGCCCCCAAATGGTCAGGGTTTTGCCGCTCTCGAAATGCTTCAAATTCTCAAGGCCTACGATCTGAAGAAAATGGGTGCGGGTTCCGCGGATGCGCTCACCGTGATGCTCGAAGCCAAACGCCTAGCCTATGAAGATCTAGCCAAACATTACGCCGATCCGCGATTTGCCAAAGTTCCGATGAAAGGTCTGCTTTCCGAGCGATATGCGAATGAACGGCGCAAGCTGATAAATCTATCCCGCGCAAATCCTGAAATTGGTCCGGGAGACCCCTGGCTCTTCGAGGGCGACACCACAAATTTTGCCGTGGCTGATGCGAACGGCATGATGGTGTCCATGATCCAATCCAACTATCGCGGCATGGGCTCGGGCCTGGTTGCAGATAATCTCGGTTTCATGTTTCAGGACCGAGGCGAACTCTTTTCCCTCAAGGATGACGCAGCGAACGTTTATGCGCCGGGAAAACGCCCGTTCCACACCATCATCCCGGGATTTGTCACCAAAGACGGCAGGCCCTGGCTTGCATTTGGCGTAATGGGAGGTGACATGCAGGCCCAGGGCCACGTCCAGGTGCTCGTGAACATGATTGATTTCGGCATGACCGTGCAGCAGGCCGGTGATGCCGCGCGCTGGCGCCACTATGGTAGTGCCGAGCCAACAGGTGAGCCCCGACAAGGCGTTGGTATTGTAGAGATGGAGACAGGCTTTCTGCCCGAGGTCAAAGATGAATTAACCCGACGCGGCTACAAAATTGTGCCAGGAACAGGTGCGTTCGGAGGCTACGAAGCCATCCAGTACGATCACCACACTGGCGTTTACTGGGGCGCCGCCGAGATGCGCAAGGACGGCGCAGCGATCGGATACTGAACCTACTGACCTCGTGCATTGCGGACGATAAAGCTTGCTGCTGTTTTTGTTCCGTCGGAAAAATCCAGCGTCACAGCAACGCGCTGACCAGGTTTCATCTTTAGCAAGTCCGGATGCATACACATCAGATGATATCCCCCAGGCTTGAACGTGACATGGCCGCGAGACGGAATGCGGATCGCGGCTACAGCGCGCATGCTACTCATGCCACCGGTCTCAATACTGCGATGGAGCATCAGCGTTTGGCAGGC
>JAGWRJ010000736.1 GCA_028869725.1 Alphaproteobacteria bacterium
GTCGAGAGCACGCGCGACGCCCATCTGATTCTGCCGGCGGCGCAATGGGGCGAGGCGGAGAACATCTCGCTCAATTGCGGCGATCGCCTGATGCGCCTCGACGACCGGTTCATGGACCCGCCGGGCGACGCGAAACCCGACTGGGAAATCCACGGCCTGGTCGGCCAGAAACTCGAAGCGCTCTACCAGGCCGACGGCAAGGCCGATATCGCCAAGCGGTTTGCCGGGATGGATTGGAAACATGGCGCGGATGTCGTCAAATCGATCCAGGATGACCTCTATGCCAGCATGGACACCAAGGTTCCGGCATCAAGGGCCAGCACGCTCGATCCCGAGAGCTTCAAAGGCGTTGACTACGCCTATCTGCGCAAAGTCGGTCAGAAAGGCATCCAGACGCCGGTCCGCACTGACCCGAACACCGGCGCGTTGGTCGGCACCAAGCGGCTCTATTCGACATTCTATTTCATGACCAAGAACGGCAAGTTCAGTTGGTACGGCACGCGACCCTGGGATGACTTCGCCTCCGCCACGGTGGTGGCGGGCTACCTGAAATCAGATCGGCCCAAATACCCGTTCTGGTTCACCATGGGCCGCAGCCAGCCGCTCTGGCAGACCAGCTACCACATGCGTCATCTGCCCGAGAAAACCGAAACGACGCCGCTGCCGTTCGTGCAGATCAACCCCGCGGACGTAAAAAAACTTGGTGTCAGCGACGGCGACATCGTGATGATCCATAATGATCAGGGCAATGAGACGTTTGCGGTTTATGAGACTGATGCAGTCCCGGCGGGGACAGTGTTTGCGCTGATGTATCACTGGCTCGGCACGTCCAACAGCCTCACCTCACCCTACACCGATCCGATGAGCACAAACCCGTGGTATAAAGGAACCCGCGTCGGAATTCGGAAATTGTCCGGTGGTTTTAAGAGCGTTATTGCAACGACCAGCTTCCGGCCAACCAACAATTTCACCTGATGGAACTGTTGCCACCCACCAGCGGCCACGATCAATATGACGCCGCTGGCGGCCTACCATGGCGCAACAAATATCGAGGATCATCCTGAACACAATCGTGGCCGACACGATGCTATTCAGTCAAATGACCGGAAGTGGCTGAAGCCGGAGCGGTTCAGGACGACTTTCTGGCGCTCGCTCGCTTACGTTCCAATTCGACTCGTTTCACGGACCAAGGGAGGGGCCGCTTTCGCGACAGCGATGAGCCCAGCGATTGTTACGATCGGCGTGTTCGAGCCTGACGCTGAAAGGTTCCTGACGGGAACTTACCAAGAGATGAGATAGGATATACACTTTTTCAAGTATATCCATGAGGTGAGCCATGCAGGTCGCAAAATGGGGCAATAGCCTCGCCGTCCGCCTACCCGCCGCTGTCGTCGACGTGCTTGAGTTGAAGGAAGGCGACGAGATCGAGATTCAGGTTGCCGACGCACGTGCATTCGCCGTGGCGCGAAAGCCAGGGCGGCCGGAATTGCTGGCGCGGCTTCGCGCGTTCCGCGGGCGGCTTCCGGCCGATTTCAAGTTCGACCGGGACGAGGTGAATGCCCGGTAGCTTCATCGATACCAATGTTCTCGTTTATATGGTGTCGGGCGACCCGGTGAAGGCCGATCGGGCGGAGAAGGCCGTCGCCGCGGGCGGCACGATCAGCGTACGGGTGTTGAACGAACTGGCGAACGTCGCGCGCCGGAAGATGCGCTTGTCGTGGCCGGAGACGCATGATCTCCTAGGTGCGGTTCGGGCGCTCCTTCAGGTCCAGCCGAACACGGTGGAAACCCACCAGACCGGTCTCGCTCTGGCCGAACGCTACGGACTTTCGGTTTACGACGCGATGATTGCCGCCGCCGCCCTTCACACTGACTGCGATACGCTTTGGTCCAATGACATGCAGGACGGGCTCGTGATCGATGGCAGGTTGCGGGTAATCAATCCGTTCTGATCAAGCCGCTATTTGGTCGCCATGCAGGCAGGGATCGGCTGTTAGCCGTGCTCGCATGGACCAAAATGCTCATGCACCTCGAGCCTCTTTCATCGCATCCAGGCAAGACGTCGATCCTGCCGATCGGTAGACCTCTTGTAGCGGCTTGGTGCTCACCGTGGGGGAAACGATCGACCGAGCGTTCTGCAAACTCATCCGGCCATGCCGTGCCATCATGGCACCTTGATCGTTGCCGACCAGATTCGCCATCCTCTCCTTGAGGCTTGGCGCGTTGCCACCCGTCCTGCCTCGTAATGGGCGGATCTAGCCGGAAGGCGATCGCCTGCCCGCAACGGCGCTGCTGCGACTTTCTTCCCCTGCCGCCCAAGTGCGGCATTCCTCGCGAGGCAAGAAATTCGCGCCGCGCCATCCTCCGCTGCGCTACGGCCGCAAGCGGTGCGGGTCGATCGCCTCCCGGCTTCCGGACCGCCATCGAGGCCGCACGGGGTGGCCCGACAACCCAAGCGAAGGAGAACGACCATGGCGATCATCGGCAACTTCACCAAGGACGCGAACGGCTACAACGGCACCGTCCGGACTCTCAGCATCAACGCCAAGGCGCGACTGGTTCCCGCCGAAAACGGCACCGACAAATCCCCGGATTTCAGGGTGTTCGCCGCGGGCAGTGTCGAGCTGGGCGCCGCCTGGCGCCGCAAGGCGAAGGAGACCGGGCGCGAATACCTCTCGGTCAAGCTCGACGACCCCAGCTTCCCGCAACCTATCTACGCCAGCCTGGTCGAGGTCGAACCGGAAGGCAGCTACAATCTGATCTGGTCCCGCTGAGGCCAGCCATCACGACGCCCCGCCCGGTTCGGGTGGGGCGTTTCATCTGCGATCAGCCGACTGACGGATTGCGACGACGACGCCGTTTTCCGAGGGCCGGTGCAGGTGGCCCCGACAGCGTCGATTCGCGTTGCTCGACTATCCTCGCGGCACTTTCATCGAACAGGCTGGCGGGTGATACCGTCAACGCCTCACAGACGGCCCAAAGCGTGAGCAGTGTCACGTTCTGTTTGCCTCGCTCCATGCTGCTGACATGGGCGCGATCAACACCCATCAATATCGCCACCGCCTCCTGGCTGAGCTTTGCCGCCAGCCGAGCGCGCCGCAGATTTGCTCCAAAAAGTCTCCGAATGTCCATCCAAAAGATGGAGCGCAATCGCGTATTTTCACGCTACGCATTATAATACGCGAGTTGCCAACTGCGCGCCGTTGCGCTTGACCATGACCGCCGCAATTTAACTGGTTGTGAAAGCTTTGGCATGGCGA
>JAGWRJ010000737.1 GCA_028869725.1 Alphaproteobacteria bacterium
CAACGCGATGAACGAAAACGTCGGCGCTCCAGTCGTCAGGAGTGACGAAACCAAATCCCCTGCATTCGTCAAAAAATTTCACGCGGCCGGTCTTCCGCATTGTCATGCGGCCGTCTTTGCATCGCGCTCGGCAATCTTCCTATCGATGAAGGCGTCGAGCTCTGACTCCACCCAAGCGTGGCGGCCAGCACCGATCGATACGCGCTTCGGAAATTGGCCGGCACGCTCAAGGCGCCACAGCTGGACTTTCGAATAAGTTATGCCCCGTGATCTCAGGGCCTCATAGGGAACGAGAACGTGCGCCATCCACCGACCTCCAAAATGTCGGCGGACCGTCCACCGACAGAAAACCTGCCGGTCGGCTCAGGGCAAAAAAAGCCCGGAGCAGACCAGTGTCTATCTCCGGACGTCGGCGGGGCGTTGCCCCAACGCAATTACTATGGGTGATTTGGTTCTATTTCGTCAAGCCGCTACATTCAGCTTCACGATGTTGCGCGGTGGCGGGTTAATAATCTGCTTCAGCCGAACAGCCCAAAGCTCGAGCGCCTCGCGCTTCTCATCCAAATAGTCGTGGACATCGTAGACGCCCTTGATGCCGGGGCGAGCGTGGGCGAGCACAGCCTCTCTAGCCTCTTCAGTTATTCTGAGGCGCGAAAGCTGGCTGCGCACCGTCCGACGGATATCGTGATTTACGAAATGCGGTAGCCGCACCTGCCGCGGGTCCTCGCCACGTGAACGCGCCAGCGCGCGCAAGGTGCGCAGCATTCGCTCATCGAGGCGCTGCTTCACCTTGGTGCTCATCCATGCCGGCGTCTCGCCGTTGGTGGTCGAAAACCAGTAGGGGCCACCGTTGAGCTTCGGCAGGCTTTCGAACAGCGCCGCGATGTCCTCGGTGAGCGGAACGGCGTGGGCGCGCGCCTGCTTCTTCCCGGTGTTCTTGCCCTTCATGCGGTGTGCGGGGATGATCCAGACCCGATCTCGACTGTTGAACTCCGGCCTTGAGGCGTCGATCAGCTCGTTGCACCGGAGCGCTGTGAGCATGAGGCCCTGGTAGATCTTGCCAAATGGATAGGCCATGCGCGTCGCGGCACGCCAGAATGCAAAAATCTCATCGTTCGAAAGGATTCGATCGCGCGCGCCCTTCATCTCGCCGATGATCACAGAGGCCTGAAGCCCCTCGCACGGGGAGACGGCGAGGCCGTAGGCGCGTTGTGCGACAACCCACCGGAAAAACCGCCTAATCAGGGCAAGCAGGTTGCGCGAGCCCGTCTTCCCGTCCGGAACCTTCTTCTTGATGACGGCGATCACGTCCATGTCGGTGATAGACACGATGGGCCGATCCTTCCATTTCGGCAGCAGGTCGCGCCTGATCTCCCGCTCGACGTCCTTGCCCTTCCGTTCCGTGGCGAGCTTCTGGGCTATGAAGTCGTCGACGACGGCGCTGAAGGTAATCGCGCGGCGTCTCAGCGCCTCCTGGCGGGCCTTTTCCTCCTCGACCGCCGGATCCAGCCCCTGCGCGACCATTGTGCGCCATTGACGGGCCTTCTCGCGGGCGTCTGCGAGCTTGAGATCGGCACAGCTTCCGATCTCTCGGCGCGTCGGGTTTGCGCTCCCGGGATAGCGTGTTCGTAGAATGAAAGTCTTGTTGCCGGTGTCGGTCACCCTGAC
>JAGWRJ010000738.1 GCA_028869725.1 Alphaproteobacteria bacterium
CGCACTTCAGGTAACTGCTCTGCAATATGCGCAACCTTAAATAATGCGCGCGATGTATCTTCGACCGTTGCCCCTTCCCTCAAATCTACCATCACAGACAAGTCAGACTTATTGTCAAATGGTAACAGCTTTACTGTTACATTTTCAGTATAAAATAATCCACACACTGCAACAGTGGCAACGGTTACGACCAGTAGAAATCTTTTTGCATTCTTTCTAGATGACACGATAGGAGTCGCAAGCCGGCGATAAATTCGGGAAATTGCTCCATCTTCATGATGCCCGTCAGAGGACTCGACTTTTTCGCGACCGGAAAACTTCAATAGCGCCCATGGGGCAATAACCATGGCAACAAAAAAGGAAAACAACATCGCTGCAGATGCATTTACCGGAATTGGTGCCATATAGGGCCCCATCATCCCAGATACGAAAAGCATGGGTAAAAGCGCAGCAATCACCGTAAGTGTAGCGACAACTGTTGGATTTCCAACTTCTGCGACAGCCTCTATTGCTGCCTGCATGCGACTTCGACCATCGCTCATGTTCCAGTGACGGGATATATTTTCAATAACCACTATCGCGTCATCAACCAGAATACCGATGGAAAATATAAGCGCAAAAAGGCTTACTCGATTTATGCTGTACCCCATCACCTTAGCAGCAAATAGGGTGAGTAAAATTGTAGTTGGTATAACGATTGCAGTTACCGCTGCCTCACGCCAACCAATGGAAAAACCGATGAGCAATACGATCGAAACAGTAGCTAGCGCGAGGTGAAAAAGTAATTCGTTTGCCTTATCATTAGCACTCCTTCCGTAGTCACGGGTCACTTCCACCGAAATGTCTTTTGGAACTACAGACCCCTCTATTGTGTGGAGTCTCCTGATCAAATCATCTGCTACAACTACAGCGTTTGACCCCGGACGCTTGGCAAAGGCCACCGTCACTGCTGGAGCTGTATCCCACTTTCCTCGCGAGCGCGCCACGTTCCATACATGGCTCTCTGCAGTGCTGGAGTTTACGACAACTTTAGCCAGATCGCGGACGTACACCGGTCGCCCATCACGTGTTTCGACTAGGAGTAGACCAATGTCGGGTACGCCCGATAGCGTCTTGCCGGCAACGACCTGCATTTCCTTGTTTTCATACCGGAGTTCTCCCGCGAGCTCGGACCGATTAGCTCCCTGGATTTTCGCCTCAAGCTGCTGCAGCGTCACGCCAAATAACGCCAACTTAGCCGGGTTGGGCTCGACACTTATCTCCTCAGGCGAGCCTCCTGCAACATAGGTAAGCCCCACGTTTTGAGTTTTGATTAGTTGGGCTTGCACCTTCTTCGCTAACGTATACAGCGATTGCTCACTCCAACGCGATGCCGCTCCCGGCTTCGGCACAAGTGTTAAAGTTACTATCGCGACATCACTAATGCCGTGAGCGATTATTAGAGGCTCCGGAATACCCAACGGAATTCGATCGTAGTTTGCCCTTAGCTTCGCCTGAACGCGTAAAACTGCATCATCTACACTAGTTCCGGTATAAAATCGTGCCGTCACCATGACCCTGTTGTCTTGGGTCTGGCTATAGACATGCTCAACCCCGCGTATACCCTTGACAATCTCCTCAACCGGCTTTGTCACCTGCTCGGCTGCATCCGCAGCGGATAGCCCATTGGCTTGGATAAGAATATCCACCATGGGCACATGAATTTGGGGCTCTTCTTCTCGCGGAATCGTAAACACCGCCAGGGCCCCAGCAACAAGCGCAGCAATAAGAAACAACGGAGTAAGCTTCGAGGTAATCGTCGCTTGGGTAAGTCGACCTGACAACCCGAGTTTCATAACGTGCCGCCATTTGGCTTCAATATGCGATCGCCATCATGGAGACCGGATAGTATCTCAAGTCCGTCTGGTTCACTTGGCGTCGGATGAGCTAAGCCTCTTTGTACGGGGATGTCCTCTGAGCCCCACTTGTGGACAAGGCGCACGTAATCAATGCCATCCTTCGTAAAAACATAGGAAGAAGGCACGACAATAGCTTTACGTTCACCAACAGATATCCATACCTGTACACGTTCCCCAACGTAATAGTCAGTAAGCCCCGGAACAGTGGCATCTGCTTGAACAAGGCCATTTGCGATTTGCGGGTAGACTAAAGTGATTGTTCCGAATTTGGGCCCCGGCCCTAGCCCTATGTCGGCCCCGTTTACACGAATTCTATCCCCTGCTTTCAGAAACCGCGCATGACGTTCAGGCACTTGTAGCCGCAATACAAAATCCTGTACGGCTACTGTCGCTATGCTGTCTCCCGGCATTACCACCGTCCCAGCTGTAGCAGAAATTGTTAGCACTCTACCTGTTGCTGGAGCCAAAATTTGCCCCTCACGCAATTGCTGTTCGGCTTCCGCCCGTAACGCCGCTTTGGCAGCAAGATTTTTTCCAGCGACATCGAAGGCCGTTTTCGCTGCATCAAACGCAGCTTGCGAAATCGCATCAGCCTTCATTAGACCGACGGCACGCTGGTAATCAGCCCTTGCCTGCGCGAGCTGCGCACGCGCGGCCTCCATCTGGGCGGTTGCTGCCTGCACCGCTAAGGCCAACTTTGGATCACCCACAAGTGCGATACGTTGCCCCAATGTCACATGATCGCCTTGTAAAACACTAATTTCGGCAACCGTACCCCCAACTCGCGCCCGTGCCGGAACTATGTTTTTTGTTTCAATCCTCGCAAAGACCGGCTTCTCGTCAGAAATCCAACGTTGGCGTACCTCAAATGATGCCGGGAACGCCTTCACGGCACCAACATGGGCCCCTGGCTTCGCAACCAACCCCAGCGCAATAAGAAATGCCGAAAGCCAATGCCACATGTTCGGCTTAGCGCGGTACGCGCACCTTTCCAGTTGCAGGGTCCAGACTGACAGTGGGAAATCCGGCGGACTTCCAAGCCTGAATGCCCCCTTTAAGATGATGCGTAAAAGGCAACCCCGCGTCGGCACAGGCATGCACCGCTTTCGCCGACCGCACACCTGACCCGCACTGAAATACAACAGTTAAATCAACAGGATTTGGCAGGCTCTTTGGGTCAAAGGACGATAACGGGAAGAGAAGTGCGCCTTGAATGTGCTCAGCTTCGAACTCCCCCGGTTCCCTGACATCTACCAGAAGAACCGACCTTTCTGCCAACATACGAGCGACTTCCGATGGTTCAAGATTATGAATTGTCATCCGCTTACTCCCTTACTCAACCTGCGCCCCCTTTTGGGCGAACAAATCGACGGCTCTAAACAATAGATCTCGTAAATCGCTTCTATAATCCGCCGCCCCGCTTCACTTGCCATCGAATACCAGATCGTTTGTCCCTCACGACGCGTGGTAACCAGGCCATCCTTTCGTAGAAGGGTCAGATGCTGCGAAACCGTAGAATCACGAAGATCGAGAAATTCAGCTAGCCTATGAACCGGCTGCGGACCTTCGATCAACTGACAAAGAATCATCAAACGGTGACGATTGCCAATCGCCTTGAGAAGCTGCTCGGCGGTAGCAGCCTGTTCCCTCATTTGAGTTGGACTTATCTTCATATATACGTATATACGAGTTTTTACCAGCGGTGTCAACGTCCTCTGATAGGGCCCCTAAACCTCTGTCCGATCGTTGCGGCCAATCAAAAATGGGGAATGAACCCATGCAAGAATAACAAAACAGGAGCAAGTTCGATGTCTACGGTTGTGGTACTCGGGGCGGGTTTGGGCGGTACATTGGCAGCATATGAGTTGAGGCCGAAACTCAGTCCAAACGACCAGTTGGTCGTCGTTGGTCAAGGATCACAGTACCACTTTGTTCCGTCCAATCCCTGGGTTGCTGCGGGCTGGCGCACTCGACATGAAATTGAGATCACGCTCCCGGAAGTTATGAGTCGAAAGGGAATCGGGTACGTTTCAAAAGGTGGAAAGCGCGTACATCCTGGCGAGAGCCGTTTGGAACTCGAAGACGGCTCATACATCGCATATGACTATCTGGTCATCGCCACAGGTCCAGAGCTTGCGTTTGACGAGATTGAGGGATTGGGTCCAGATAATTTTACGCAGTCAATCTGCCATGTTGATCACGCGGAACGGGCAAACGCATCATTTAACGAATTCCTTAAACACCCTGGGCCCGTCATAGTTGGCGCAGTACAGGGTGCGTCATGCTTTGGTCCTGCATACGAATTCGCCTTTATCCTCGATACAGAGCTGCGTCGACGTCGCATGCGTGACAAAGTACCAATGACATTTGTCACCGCGGAACCATATATCGGTCACCTAGGATTGGATGGAGTAGGTGACACAAAGGGGCTTCTTGAAAGCGAACTCCGAAAGAGGCACATAAAGTGGATTACGAGTGCAAGAGTGACCCGGATTGAATCCGCAGCGATGAACATTGAGGAAATTGGGGACGATAACATTCCTAAGAATGCTATAACTTTACCATTCTCCTATGCCATGATGCTGCCAGCATTCCGGGGTGTGAGCGCAGTTCGAGGTATAGAAGGCCTAACGAACGCACGCGGCTTTGTTATCGTGGACAAAAAACAAAGAAATCCATCTTTTCCAAACATATTTGCCGTTGGGGTTTGCGTCGCAATTGCCCCAACTGGCCCCACCCCAGTTCCAGTCGGCGTTCCTAAAACTGGATTTATGATTGAATCTATGGTCACAGCCACGGCGGAGAATATTAGCGCTCTGTTGAACGGACGCGATCCAATCTCTGAAGCTACATGGAATGCGGTCTGTTTAGCAGACTTCGGCGATGGCGGAGTGGCCTTTGTTGCCGAACCGCAGATCCCGCCCCGCAATGTGAATTGGTCTGCACAAGGGAAATGGGTTCACTACGCTAAGCAGGCCTTTGAGAAGTACTATCTACGCAAGATGCGTCGCGGTGAAAGTGAACCCTTTTATGAGCGATGGATTATGGAGGCGCTTGGGATTCACCGCCTCTCCCGAGCGCCATCGAAGGAGGTATCATGAACATAGACCGCGCTGTTCTTGCATTTGCAGGCATAGTTGTACTTATAAGCATTTTACTCGTACAACTTTTTTCGACCTGGTGGCTGTTACTTACCGCCTTTGCTGGGCTGAATATGCTTCAGGCCGCCTTTACGCGGTTTTGTCCTGCCGCTATTATTTTCCGTAAATTAGGTTTGAAAGTTGGGGCCGCATTCGAATAATGTAATTACATCCCAACATCACGAAGGCATTAAGCCGCTACCCGGCAGATGAAGAACGGGACCTCTAAGCACCCGGACAGACACATGCAGCAATTTCTAACAAATCCTTGGTAGAGGGTCGTCCTCAAGTTCCTCTAAGTATCGCATTCCACCAATATTGGTTTTCAGCAAAACATGGCCGTTACCAGGTTCAACCGTCCCAATAACTGCAGCCATCTCACCACCGGAGCAACCACGCCAGAAGGACAACAATTCAGCTGCCTCACACTCATCTACAATGGCCAAAACCCTTCCCTCGCAGGCAAGATAATAGGGATTGTAGCCCAGCATCGCGCATACTGCACGCACCGGCTCCCTAACCGGAATTGAACCCTCATCTAATATCAAGTTCAAATTCGTTGCTCTTGCAATTTCATGGCAAACAGTTGCGATACCTCCACGTGTTGGATCGCGCATGAATCGAATTCCAGTTCTTTGCGCTACAGGAATTGCTAAGTTTCCTATTGAGGCGCAATCAGATCTTACGGCACCCTCAAGATCAAATTCACCACGCGCGAGCAACACTGCTATACCGTGATCTCCAACTGGCCCACTAACGATCACTAAATCTCTCGGACAAATCAAATCCATAGATAGCCTGGTATCAACACTACATACGCCTATACCCGTCATGCCTAAATAAAGACCTCCCCCTTGACCGCGCGGCACAACCTTTGTGTCACCAGCGATGACCTTTACACCCACCGCATTCGCTGCCAACGAGAGGCTTCGCACAATTTCGTTCAGAACGTCTACCTCAAATCCCTCCTCTATAATGGCACTAAGAGTGAGAACTTTCGCAATTGCTCCGCTTACCGCTAGATCATTGACGGTACCATTGACAGCTAGGGTTCCAATATCGCCGCCTGGAAATATTAGAGGCTGGACCGTGAAGGAATCGGTCGTAATCAAGGTACGAAGCGTCGGATCCACTTCAAAGGGTGTCGCATCTAGTTTTGAATCAAGTTGGGCATTTGCTAGATGACGAATGAAGATGTCATCTATAAGTTCGCGCATGAACCGGCCGCCGTTTCCGTGAGCCAAAGAAATATAGTTCTTAGCGTTCAAGACACTGCCCAATTAGCATGCGATTCTATAAGTTGACCAAACGCAAGACCTTCGTCGTTTAAAGGTACCACTTCTGGCATATAACACTGCATATCGGCTTGTTGGAGCAGCGAGACAACTCTATCCGCGAGGCGTCTATTCTGAAATACGCCACCGCAAAGACCAACCGCGTCAAATTTATGGTTCTCACGCAGCTTCAATGCTATTCTGAGGGCAGCCTGTGCAAGGCATTCATGTAGAAATGCCGCGCGCCTGCCCGCCGCTATAGTATGATCTACAAGAACATCAAGCATTGGCTCCCAATCCATTCGTAGAACGCCATCGCCATCATGCCGGATAGGTAAATTAATGAACTCAGTGTCTCTCGATGACAGGCTTTCCAATATCATGGGCGCATGGCCCTCATAGCTGGCTTCATTTAGTCCCAACACGAGATTAGCCGCGGCATCGAAGATGCGCCCTATTGATGACGTGACAAACGTTCCAATGCGCTTTTGCCACAACTTATAAGCAAGATCTGCGTTTTCAATTGAAGGCTTCCA
>JAGWRJ010000739.1 GCA_028869725.1 Alphaproteobacteria bacterium
AAATGCTCCGTCTGGCTAGTCTACCGAAACGAACGCTGCTATGAAACCTTCCTCCAGGGGAGAGCGGTGCAACAGCTTCTTTATGTAGACGATGACGAGGCCATCCGCGAGGTCGCAGCCCTGTCACTCGGCCTCGATGGACGTTTTGAGGTGACCCTCGCCGCGTCGGGCAGGCAGGCCGTCGACCTGCTTGGCCGGGGGCTGCGCCCGGACGCAGCCCTCATCGACGTCATGATGCCGGATCTCGACGGACCGCAAACCCTGGCTTGCATCCGCGCGCAGGGATTTACTCAGCTCAGCGTCATCTTCATCACTGCCCGCTCGCTCGACGACGAACGCGCCGCGCTCATGGCACTTGGCGCCCGCGGGATCATCACCAAGCCCTTTGACCCATTGCGCCTTGCCGATGAGGTTACGCAAATTCTTGCCCGGGACACGGCGACGTGAGTTCCGACGGCTCCCCGGTGGCGATGCTCGAAGCCCTCAGGGCGCGCTTTCGAGCACGCTGCGAGAACGATCTTCGTATCCTGGAACAGGGCCCAGATGGCGAGGCGTTCCGCTACTGCGTCCACCGGCTTGCCGGCAGCGCCGGCACCTTCGGTTTTGACGACATCAGTCGCAGTGCCGCGCAGATTGATGACCTGCTGCAGCGGCAGGAGATGGTGGAGCCTGAACTGCTGGACGATCTCATTCGCCGCGTACGCGCAATTCTCTAGGAGGTGCGAAAGCCGCGGCGGGCCATTGATCCCCAGTCGCGTCTGCGCCGCAGAAACTGCCAATAGCCCTTTATGCGCCAGAAATTGTTGAGTTGGCGATAGCCAAAATTCTCGATGATGGCAGCAGCCAAAAGCACCACGAGGCTTTGCGTGGTAGGGAAGCGACGAAGTTCAGCTTCTTCAAGCGCAAGTGAGCCGACACTGATCACAACACCAAAAAGAAAGCTGACCGCCGCAAAGGCCTTCAGATAAACGAGCGACAACGCACCCAGAAGATAGAACACGGGGATGAGCACATACCCCAGAGTTTCCAGAACCGGCCCCACCACATCGAAGAGAAAAACGCTGCCAAAGGCAATAAGGCCCACGCGGCCATAGTGAGGATTAAAGAGCAGGTCGATGTGGGCAAAGAAGGTTTCCAGGGCTCCACGCTGCCAGCGCACCCGCTGTCGGCCGAGTACGCCCATGGTTTCCGGAACTTCGGTCCAGCATACCGGTTCTGGCACGAACACGATGCGATAATCCCGGCCGGTCTCACGGCCAAAGCGATGGATCTTGACCACAAGTTCCATATCCTCGCCTACCGTATCGTGACGATAGCCACCCACATCAAGCACGGCCTGACGGCGAAACAATCCAAAAGCCCCGGAGATAATCGTCAGACATTTTGCTTCGCTCCACGCCAGGCGGGCCATCAGGAAGGCGCGCAGATATTCGACGGTCTGCAGAAGTGCAAAGCCGTTTTTAGGAAGCCCGACATGCACGACCTGGCCATGATCGATGACACAGCCATTGGCGACACGGATCGTACCGCCAACTGCGACCGTATGCTCCGGATCCTCGACAAAAGGACCCACTGCACGCAGAAGCGCGTCCGCTTCCAGCAGCGAATCCGCATCGATCGAACAGATGATAGAGGCCCGCGCAAGATTGATACCAGCATTCAGTGCATCCGCCTTGCCGCCATTGAGCTTGTCGATCACCACCAGACGCGGCTGGTTTTGGGCAACATAGACCCCCTGAATGGGCTTACATGGTGCCGCAAGGTCATAGTGGCGCTGTAGGGGACGAAGCGCAAAGGCCTCGATCAGGACTTTGAGTGTGTTGTCCCGCGACCCATCGTTGATGACGATGATCTCGTAGTTGGGATAGCGAAGAGCAAGCAGAGCGCGCACACTCTCAACCACAGTGGCCTCTTCGTTGAACGCCGGCACGAGAAGAGCGATGGGAGGCGCGCTGTCCGCATAATGTCGCCACAACTCGCCAATGGCGGCCTGGGGTGGCCGCCTCCGCAAGGCGCGGCTCGCAAGAATGAGCTGCCAGACATAAATGATGTTCTGCAGAAAACCCGAGGCGATGACGAGGAGGCTGACGGGTGCGGCTGCAAGCGCCAGCACATGAACGATCAGACTGACAGTCGCGTTCATGAGAAGCCCCGCTCCGCCAGAGTGAGAGAGGCAGCCCGCGCGGCGGCATCACCGCTGCCGCGGGCAATCTCGCGCAGTCGCCCGACACCGGCAGGACCGAACGCGGCCAGGGCTTCTGCAGCCTGAAAGCGGACCGACCACACCGGATCGTGCAGGAGCGGGCTCAATTGGTCGACTAGCTCGACAAAGCCTGCTTCACGTGCGGCAATCGCTGCCGCGGAGCGTACCCGCCAGTCCTCATCGGTGAGGGCCTCGCGCACGACCGGTAGCGCTGCCGGATGCATCAGCCGGCCCAGCGCACTGATCGCCGCAGCCCTTACGAAACGACTTTGGGCATGAGCGGCTGCGGCAAGAGCCGGAATCACCCTGTAGTCCCCGACGCCACTCAGGGCCTCTGCCGCAAATACGCGCACGGTGTCTGGCAGCTCCGCCCGACCAAGAAGCTCTTCACAGCGCTGGGTCGCGCGCTGCGCATCGAGCTTCAAAACCTGCGCCAGCGCTGCGGACCATGGTTCGTGACGAGCCTGACTGTCGGCAATCAGCTGATTCACATCTACTTCAGCGCCCATCCCCAGAAGGGCCCCGGCGGCGGCCAGGCGCAGAGTACCATCGGCCTCGTCATGGATTATCCGGCGCAGCGCTGCCTCGGCCTTTTCGCCTTCGAAAGCCCCCAGGGCCTCGATCACCGCCAGACGTGCCTGGGCGGAACCTTTACCGAGACTCGATCGAAGAAGCTCATCGACGCCAAATCTCGTCAACTGGTCCAGCATGCGTGTGCGATCGGCACCACGGACGAGGTCTAATACCTGCAGGAGACATTCGGCAAGCAGCCGTGGTTCGTTGCGATACGCCTCAAGCCTCTCAAGCGCAGTAGCATCGTCCTGCATCAGTCGCATATAGATGCCGAGGACCGCGTTTGAAGCCTCGGCATGACGGCGCGCAGAGCGATTACGCAGCAGCCGTCCCCCGATCAGAAGCACCATCCAGAAGACGGCAAGTGTGGCCAGAAACCACGCCAGCGGCCAGAGGATTTGCACACCGATCATGGCTAGAACCGATGCGTGATGCCGAAGATGATATCGGTACGCGTATACGGAGCGCCGGTCTCGCGGGCTGCAGACAGTTGCAGCGCATTGGTCGCGTTCAGATCGACGGTGAGGCCGGCACTGACGGCCTCAACCTTGTAGGTGATCCCTGCACTGGTGTCCGGCGCATTGGCGTAGCCCGCGTTCAACAAGAGGCCACGCATCAGCCGGACTGTCCCGCGCAGCGCAAAGCCGGAGAGTGTCCTTCCGGCCGCACGTGTGTGGATGTAACGCGCCGAAAGCGACAGCGCATCACCGTGTTCCAGCATCAGCACCGGCTGCACCGTATCGACAGCACCCGTCGGATACCACGCAAAGGAGCCATCAAGTCCAGCCACAGCCTCGAAGCCCCTCCCAATCGACCCTAACGGCGCGCTCAGGCTCGCGACAATGTCATGACGGGCTCGGTACACGGCATTGGGCGATCCGCCATAGCCCAGCAGAGCAGCGACCGGGCCAAAATTGTGGCTGATCGCCATATGCAGATAGGTATTGTCGATATTGAAGCGCCGGGTCTGTTCCAGGCCAAGGCTCAGGATGGTCCGCGCATCGAGATTGTGGGCGATGGACAGGTCCTCCTCACGCCACGCAGGCAGATGCTTTGACAGCATGCTATACGAACCGACGACGTCCACGCGCCAGGCAGGCGCATTGCGGGCCTGTTCTGCCCTGTTGATCGCGCCGAGCAGCTTTTGCGCCTCCTGACTGGCAGGACCAACAAGAAGCGGAGCCAGGCGTTCGCGGGCCTGGGCATTGTGTTCCTGGAAATAGGCAAGGCGAGCATAGGCAAGGCGCAGATCCGCGTAATTCGGCGCAATGGCAAGGCCTTGGCGCAGTGCCGCTTCAGCGGCGCGATAGTGATGGGCGTTGGTATACGCCAGACCAAGATTGAGCCAGGCATCGGCATCCCTTGGCGCCGATTTGAGATAGAGCTTGAGATCCTGGATCGCCGCGGAAAAATTTCCGTGGAGACGCTCCTCGACCCCGCGCTGCAGCAGATTGGGGGTCTGCGCATGGCCGGACTGCGCAGCGAGGACAGCAAGCGCGAACCAACCCCAAAGCCGTACGGCTCTCATGACGCCTGCCCGGCTCCGGGCAACAGCCGTGACAGGCGCACCAGAAGCTCGTCGGGATTGAAGGGTTTGCTGAGATAGTCGGCGGCGCCTTCGCGCAGCCCGGTCACGATATCCTGTTCCCGCTTGAGGGCAGTCAGCATGATCACCACTGTATTCTTGAGCTCTGGTTCGGCCTTCAAGCGGCGCAAGGTTTCAAACCCGTCGAGTACCGGCATCATCGCATCCAGGACGATGGCCGCCGGCCGCAGTTTATGCGCGCACGCCAACGCCTCATGCCCGTTTTCGACACCCACAAAGCGATAGCCGGCCGTCACCAGCTTATGCTCAAGGATGGCACGCAGCAGCTGGTCATCATCTGCAACGAGCACCAAAGGTGGTTCGTCGTTCATCATCTGAGTATTACCCCGGGTGCTACTAGGCCAAAATTGGCGAAAGAGTTCAACCAACGCGCGCCGCCAGCTGCGCCCAGATGACGTTAATCAAGCATATTTTCCGTGCCTACATTGAACTTAAGCACAAGGTTCCGCCTGCACGGGTGGGGTCCGCATGCGGCAGTATCAGCCGCCTCTGTCGTCCACGATGTGTGCAGAACCCGGCATCTGAACCGAAAACATCGTCGTAAGACAGTTTCCGCAGATGCTGCGCCCGACAGCGGCGTTGAGGTCCTTATGCGCTTTGCCTGCAGAAAAGCGGACAATATGTATCTGGCTGGAGGTTCGCGCAGATCTCATACCCCTTTGGAAATCTTCTTTGCGGGCTCAGAGCCGTTCACCTTTTCCCCGCTTTCAGCTGAGATCGCGCGCAGGCGCTCAGGCCCAGCTTGCGAGCCACCTGCCGTCTGGCCTGCCCGCACCTATCGCTCCCAGGCCAAAGCTGTACATCTGTGCGCCGTCTCCTGGTGGCGCGCGGGGGGAAGCGTCCGAACGCGCAAGGTTCCGGATGATTCGCACGAAGAGGCGGCATGATGCAGCCGTTCAGATCACGCGGCTGGGAAATGCATGCCTGCGCGACACGCCATTTTGGCCTTTAAATGCCCCAACTTCGCGATTGTTCCGCCTCCGCGCCGATACGCGTGCCGCGCAAGCGCCCGCCAAATGTGACTTTGATGCTGATCAATGATATGCAGTGAGCCAACAGGCATTGCTCACAGCGAAAAGGGTGTCACCTCCCCCGCGGCCGATGTGACCAATGGGTGGCTTGATGCCCGGAACAGAGACGCAAAATGTTTCCGACTTCTGTCCGGCGAGAGGTCGTCGCACTCCTGATAGCCAAATTCATCCTGCTTTCGGTCCTCTACGTTCTCTTCTTCTCGCCAAGCCATCGTCTGACCGTGACGACGCAGCGGCTTGAGCATCATCTTTTCGCGGACAGCGCATC
>JAGWRJ010000063.1 GCA_028869725.1 Alphaproteobacteria bacterium
GGTCGCCGAAAACAGCATGGATTGCCGGGCTTTGGGCAGCATCGCGACGATACGCCGGACATCTCGGATAAAGCCCATGTCAAGCATGCGGTCTGCTTCATCGACGATGAACACTTCCACATGGTCCAGACGCAGATGGCGCTGGGTGATAAGATCGAGCAGACGCCCGGGCGTTGCGACGAGCACATCCACGCCCTTGGCCAGATCCTGAACCTGCCGGTTCTGGCTCACGCCGCCAAAAATGACGCACTGGCGCAGCTTCAGGGCCCGACCATAGGTTCTGAGCGAGGCATCGATCTGGATCGCCAGCTCGCGGGTCGGCGCCAGAATCAGCGCGCGCGTGGTACGGGCCTTGGCGGTACCTGGATTGGCAGAGAGCTTCTGCAAAAGTGGCAACCCGAAAGCTGCAGTCTTGCCGGTCCCGGTCTGTGCAATGCCAAGAAGGTCACGTCCTGCCAAAAGACGCGGGATGGCACGGGACTGGATCGGGGTGGGAGTCACATAACGCTCAGCCTCGAGCACGCGCATGATCGGCGCGATGAGGCCTAATTCACTAAAACTGGTCACAATACATCCTATGGTCGCAAAGCTCGCAGCTTGGCGACAGCGGGTGCCGTCTTTCCCGCACATGGAAGCAAACGGAGGGGTTGAAAAGTGCGGCTCAGGCCAAAAGGCTGGAGCGTGCGGCCGCAAAGATGAGGGGTATATCTGCGCTCCAAGCCCAACTGTCAAGCATGCGTCCGATCAGGGCGAACGCACTGACCTGTTGCTTGAGGTCTCATCGGCGCACATCGCGCCCTCTGCTGCCACCTGCCCACCCGCGTATTTTCTATAGTCTTTACACGGATACTGTTCCGGCAGCCCTTTAGCTGGCCGTGGCCCCCTGTCAGGGACTGCCCTCTTGCGCGCGCGCATTTTGTTCTCTATTTGTTCCTTATGGGCAAGGCGCGATGGACACGATGGGACGGCGGTCACGGACGCATCGATGCGTTCAGCCTTGAGCTCGGCAGTCTTCTAAACGCGACCGTCCGCCGGCGCCCAGGCGACAGCTGGGCCGTCGAAATCAACCGCATCCCGATCGGCGATTATCCGTCAAAGGACGCAGCCCTCCTGGAGGCGGACGGGCGCATCCGAAGTCATGCCCGCGACTTCATCGAAGATTGGGCGCTTTGGACCATCGCCACAGATGAGCGATTCGCAAAATGGCGAACCCGCTGAGGATCGCAAAATGCCTGCCCGGACAAGCTTATGGCCGGATACCTGAGCGCGGTGCGGATCCTGTGGCCCTCCTGAAGCAGCTATAGCCCATGGGCGCATTCCAGAGCCCCATAAGTCTTTCCGCACTTTCATTTGCGAAGCTGCGCGCTTTCGTAAAACGTCGCTTCCCGGCTCGTCCGGCAGGTCCCTGGCCTCACGCATCAGGCGTATGTCAGGCGTGGCGGGAGAGCCCTTTCGGCACGGACCGGAAATCGAGCGAGGACGTCAATGGCAGATGCGAACGTGACGGGGCGTCTGACGCATCACACCGACACCCCGGCCCTTACCGCGTTGATCAGGACATTTGGCGTAGTCTGGTTATTCAACGCTGCATGGCAAGGCGAAGCATGGCTTGTGTCGCGATCAGCCGCACGCAATCTCCTGCACGCCCTTGCGCACCCTGCGGCACAGGCGCCGAGCTGGCTCAAGCCACCTCTTCTTGCCGTTTTAAAGGGCGTAACGGCCACAGGACCTCGCCCTTTTGCGGCTGTTATGGTCGCGATTGCGATACTGCTTGGCGTGGCCCTGCTGAGCGGTGTGGCGCTCGAGGCCACTGCAGGCATCGGCCTTATCTACAGCCTGATCTGCTGGCTCGTGCTGAACGGCATGGGCTTTCCATACGCGCACGGCCAGACAGATCCCGGCGTATTTGTTGCCTACGCCATCACCTTCCTGTTCGTGCTCGCCGCCGGGTCCTCACTGCGCGCGACGCGCCCCGAGGCAATCCGCAGGTCAGACGCGCTGTGGAATTACGCACGCCTCGCCTTCGCTCTGCTCTGGCTGTTTGACGCCGCGCTGAAATGGCTTCCAGCGTTCCTGTTCCATTTTACCAGCCAGATTACCGGCGTCATTTCCGGCCAGCCTCATCCTGTTGCCATCTGGCTCGGCTTTGTTGCCGCCGTCATCGGCGTCATCGGACCGGTCACGGTCGCCGTACTCGTCGCAATTGCCGAGACCGTGATCGCACTCAGTCTGCTGACGGGCCGGGGTTTGAAGGTCGTGCTGCCCCTTGGCATTCTCTATTCGCTATCGGTATGGGCAACTGCGGAAGCCTTCGGCGGTCCTTACACGGCGGCGGGAACCGGTGTACGCGGCAACGTCCTCGGAAACGTGATCATCTACCTTCTGCCATTTTTATTTCTCTGGGTCCGCGCGCGCACGTCCTCTTTGCAACCCCGGCCGTAAGGGCGGAGCCTTGCGAGGGCGCGATGGGCTCAGCTCTGGTCTCCTACACGACGTCATCAACGATCTTCCAGAGCCAAGACAGAGGCTCTGCAATTGACCTCTGTTTCTGTTCCTGGTTATACGAACATGTCCCTTGGGGAGTAGCCGTCCGCTTTGAGCGGACACCGCGTCAACATGCTTGACCTCGCGGTCATGGCGCGTGTGACGGATCTACGGATCCGATTGGCGAGACCAACGGTGTTGCGCCCCAGGGCTGGCGGGGCGTGAACATCGTTGTATCTCATCGCCGGCCCTGGAGAGATCAGGTGCTCACCGTCTATTCGCTTTCAGCTTTGCTGGTCGCCCTTGCAGAAATGGGCGATCGTACGCAGCTGCTTGCGATTGTGCTGGCAAGCCGCTTTCGCGCGCCAATTCCAATCCTGTTTGGCATTCTCGTGGCTACGATCGCGAACCATCTGCTTGCAGGCTTGGTTGGCTTCTATCTGGCAGACGTCTTATCGGCAACCTGGTTCAAATACGCGGTCTCTCTGTCATTCATCGCGATGGCCATATGGACGCTCATTCCGGACAATGCCGACGACTTAGAGACAGACCGTTTGCACCTTGGCGTCTTTCTGACCACCGCCTCCACCTTCTTCCTGGTCGAGATGGGAGACAAGACCCAGATCGCAACCGCGGCGCTGGCCGCACACTTTCACAATATTGCAGTAGTGGTTGCTGGAACGACAACCGGCATGATGCTGGCAAATATACCCGCTGTGCTCTTTGGACATGCGGCAACCAGGATCATTCCTATGACCTATCTGAGATGGGGAGCCGCTGCAGTTTATCTGTGTCTCGGATTATGGGCATTTTCCACCACCGCTGGATGGCTTCATTGAGCCGAACCAACCATTCCTATCTGTGGCGTCGCAACTGGCACCATCGATGGCGGTCATGCGCAGCGACCTTCGGGCATCCGGCTGATGGTCATGGACTGGCCCTTGGTCGAGAGGAAAACCTCCAGCAGCCATTTGCATTTCTCGCCATAAGTGCGGCTCGCGCCGGAACGCGACGCAGACGCCAACGGCACGCTCGCCTTTTTCGAGGCTCACTTCTCGAACTTCATCGAAGGCACCGAATTCAGCGTCAAGGAAGCCGAAGACATTGTCTTCAACGGCGTAATCCCCGCCGAACGCCCAGAAGATGCGCATGATGTGCTGGGCACGTTTCGGGTCGTCTCGGATCAGGGCGAAATGCAACGTACGCCCAAGAACATCGCCGAGTTCATAGACTTCCTGCGGCGGCGCCACGCGATCATCATGGAAGCCCGGCCGGACAAGAACCCGGGCAGCTTCAAGACCAAATCCAATCAGGCAGGCATGACGGTATTCGTGACCCCGGAGCTGGTGATCGGGACGCTGGAAAGGGGCTTCGAGTTTCTGGAAGGGCTGGCCGACCCGTTTCAGAAGGCTGCCTTCATGATGATACTGGTCAGCGAAGTGCATCCCTTTGCCGACGGCAACGGCCGGGTCGGCCGGATCATGATGAACGCCGAGCTGGTGGCGGCCGGCCAGGAACGGATCATCGTGCCGACCGCGTTCCGCACTGATTACCTCGGTCCGCTCAAGGCGTTCTCTCACAATGGTGAGACGGCGCCCCTGATCCGGATGCTCGATGTGGCGCAGCGCTACACGCACGGCATCGACTGGCGCAACCTGCAGAGCGCAGAAGCCCTGCTGAAAAAAACCAATGCGTTTGCCAAAGGCGAGGACGCCAAGCTACGCGTCGACTGGCAGACCTGGCCCGCCAAATAGCAGCGCCACCGCCACCATCGTCGACGGCATCAACAACATCGTCGCCATCGCCGGACCACCACCGCCACCGTCATCGGCATGAAGAAGATCATAATCATCATCATGATGGTGGTGGATCTTGCGATAGGGGTCTAAAGCCTCTCAGAGCCGAGATCGCATGAAAACCGGTTCACAAAAAGCTCGACCGCGCGGCGCATGCCGCGCGGGTCTAGACAGGCTGTCGACAAGCCATCAACTGACGCATAAAGGTGCCCGCAATCACTTCAGGAGAAGATTTCATACCGCCACGGCATGTTCCGGAGTGATCTGGGCCATGAGGCCTGACAGCGTCCGATGCAGCGATGCACGCGCCGCCGGCCACATCGCCGCCAGACGGTCGAGGAAGCTCAACACCATGTTGAAGCGCTCGTCGGCATTGGCGGGCAGGAACATGCCGAACTGGAACACCATTTCGGCGAGGGCCGCGAAGGCCTCTTCCACTTCATCCGGCCGTGCCGCCGCTGCGCGCGCATCCGCGATGCGCTCTTCGAAGACGATCTGAAAGCCATCCTTGTCAGCGCGTAGGCCGCAGAGCGCACGGACAAGATTGAGCCACAGCCGGCCCAACCTCCGTCCTTCGTCGGAGTGAATGTGCCAATGACGGCCAACGTATTCGTCTCTTCTCAACGATGATTCATGGGATCTGTGCGGGACTGGTCGGTTGACCGCATCCGCAGACTGGAGGCAGCAGGGCTGGTCGGAACGCCAAAAGAACAAAAAGCAGAAAAACCAGTAGGAGAACCGCTCCGCCTACGGACGGAAAATCGCTCATGACTCGTTGATTTTGTTTGGAGCGGGCGAAGTACTTTAAGGCATTGATATTATACACAATTCTGGAACCAAATCAAGACTCTATTTTCACCCTCAAAATTTGAGGTTGGACATTTCATTGTCTGGCTGTTGGCCAGTTCAGAGTGCGATGAACCGGTCAGGTCTATGCACCGCAAAATTTTCGGCGCTGCCAAACATTCCCTTCCGTTACCAGCCGGATCAAAAATCCGAAGAACGCTTTGCCGTCATCGATGAGCGCGGCTTGTCGGCTATCAGCCCCGCGCCCCTTCTGGAAGGCGAAGCCGAACGCCTTGTTCTTCTGCGTCGTTGCTGTCCATGAACGCATTTGCCGCTTTGAGCTCACCCTCCGCCCGGTCGAAGTCGTTCCAGTCGATCGCGCGCGAGAATCGCTGCGCGAAGTCGAGCATGCGAATGAGCGGCTCGGCGCTGGTGCGATTGGAGATAGCCTTGAGGGCGCTGAGATAATTGGCACGGTAGACTGTGGGAATGATAATGCGCTGTTCGCCCGCGGAAACCAGCTCGGCATTCATCATGATGCGCGCGATGCGTCCGTTTCCATCGACAAACGGATGAACCTCGGCGACCAGAAACATCATGAAGACGGCGCGCTGAAACGGCGTTGCCAGGGATTTGTACGCCTTGAAACCTTGGTCAAGGGTGCCGCGCACGAGTTCAGGCACGACAAACATGGTGCCGCCCGCGCGGTTGGCGTCAGCCTTGTATTGACCCGGCGCCTTGTCGGGACGCGCCTGCATGATCTGAGCATGGCGACGTTTGAGAAGCCGTTCGAACTCCGTGAAGGTCTGAGGCGTCTGGGCCATCTCTTTGGGATCGGCGACGATGCGATAGGTTCCGAGGATGTCATGCGCGTCTTGCGGACGTGCATTTGGAATCTTGTTTTCGAAGACGATAGCTGCGGCTTCGTCCACCGCAAATTCCGTGCCCTCGATGAAGTTCGAGAAATACGCTTCGAAGAAGGGCAAGGTCGTGCCGTCATCCGCAGTCGTAGTGCGCGTCTGCGGAGGGGTACGATGAAGTTCGGCGCGCAGCGCTTCGAACAGATCGATGCGCGTGGCATCGAAAGGCGCGCTCTTGTGCCGCGCTCGTGCAGCGCGGGTCTGCAGGTGATCATCCTGGGTGCTGAGGAGCGCGCCGATCATCTTGTTGAGAGCCTTGAACTCCGCATCGCGACCGAGTGCGGGCGCGAGGCGGCGCGCCTCGTCGCGGAGACGATTGAGCTCGTCCTCGCCGGACAGCCGCAGCAGCTTGTCGAGATGCTGCTCCAGTTCCTTGCGCGAGAGCGTCCTTGCCGCCGTGCCTCTGCTCCTGCTTGCGGCAAAATTGTCGAGCAGGGTGCGGGCCGGTGAGGACAGGTGGAGCACGCCCATAAAGGGAAGGTCCGTGTCGAGCGGTGGCGCGCCACGTCGTGGCCGAAGCGTGCACCCCGGTAGAACCACGTCGCTCTGGCCGGTCTGCGAGACGAGGAAGATGGAGCCGTCCTGGGCCGGCTTGCCCTCCAGGGCTGTACGATCGGCGATGAGTGCGTCGGGAAAATATCCGGCAATGATCGGCCATAGGTTGCGCCGGACGATGGACTCCGGCGTGCTTGAGAGGTCACGGCTATAGAGGCGCGAGGCAAGCTTGCGCAGCGTGCCGGCACGGACCGCCTTCGAGGCCAGGTTGGTGGTCTCTGAGGTAGAGACGAAGGTCTCCGGCAGATCGTCGAGGGATTTTCTTGCCACTAAGCACCGGACTGAGGGTCGAAAGGCGACTTTTCTGTCCGTAAGAATTAGCAGAAGGCGATTTTTTTGACTATAAGAATATTCTTGATAAAAATTAGGGGACATTCCAGGGGGTTAGCCCAGCCTCACGCCATATTCTCCCGACCAAGCTTGCTGCAGGGGCAATGCTACCGGTGGACGACATTGCCCGTCGATATCAGTCAGACCATCGCTGAGTTCGTCTATGTCTCGGGGAACAGGGTCGGAAACAGGATATCGGCGGTGTCGAGCGTGAAGCGAAGAGATACCGGCCCTTTCGGCGTATTGGATCCCAAGATTCCGTCGCCGGTCAGCGACGCCAACAGATCACGTGCCGAACGTTCCTTGAGCCCTGTGACACGTGCAGCCTCGCCACGCGGAATTTCCCCGCGATGGAGAACCTGTTCGAGCAGCGGCACCGCTTCGGGCTTCAGATCGTGTCTTTCGACATAAATCCGGAGGCGGCGCGCCAGCGTATCGAGTTCGAACAAGCTGCTCATGAATGCGACCTGATCGACGCAGATTTTCAGGAACCACTCGGTAAATTCCGCCAGCGCGCGGCGCGAGAGATTGCCACGCCCATCAAGATCGCCCTGCCGCGGCGTGTCGGCATGATCCATCATGCGTTTGTAGTCGCCGCGGCTTTCGAGACCGCGCGCCATGCCCCGTGAGATCGACCAAAGACCGTGCGCGCCAATACCGGCCTTGAGCGCCATCGCGTGGCTCATCAAGCGGCTGACGCGGCCGTTGCCGTCCGGAAAGGGGTGAATGTAGTTGAGCCGATGGTGGGCGGCCGGAATGGCCATGATGCGCGAACCTGCGCCAAGCCGGTCGAAGCGGTAGGCCTGAGCGAAATGCTCCATGAAGGCGGGCACGCATGCCGAGGACGGCGGAATATGCCGCCCGACAGTAACGTCTTCTTCCGGGCGGCTTCGAAACACGCCCGGCTGCATCAGGAAGTCATGGTTCTGCGATTTGATGCGCAGCATCTTTTCGGATGCGCCTTCGTAGAAGGCACCATGCAGCCAGAGAATGAATTCGGTCGAAGTCGGTTCGGGCAAGGTTCCAGCTGCGAAAAGGCGATCGATTTCGCGCTGCACCCGAATATGGGCGCGGGCTTCGACTTGCAGATCGCGGCGACCCTCATCGACGTCGAGCTGATCGTTGAGGGCGCGCTCGATTTCGCATGGCGGTGTGTTGTGCCCCTCGATCAGGTTCGAATAATGGCAATTCATGATGCGAACGAGGTCGGCCAGGTTCGTCGCCGATCGCGGATGGAGCTTCGCATAGAGCGAGCCGGATGCACGCGATAACCTGTCTACGAGATCGAGGATCGCGGGCGAGGACTCGTCAAGCAGACAAGGCTCGATACGGGCCGGAGTTTCGACAAACGACATAACACTCTTGGGGAAGCCGATCACGGCTTTAGGCAGCCGTTTGTATTTATATCATAACAGTCAGTTGAACACGCACATTTTGCCGGCCCGTCTGCCGGTTTTGAGTATTTTCTTGTGTAGGCGTCAGGTCCAGCCTTTTTTAGGTCGCCAGTCGCCGGATAGGTTTGAAGTATCTTTCGGTAAATCGGCCAGCAGCGGCTCGATGAATTGCCGCAAGGCTTCGACGAGCCGGTCGAATGCGGGCGGAGGTTCGGCCGGCGTTGTCCGGCGTAGAAAGCCTTCCCATTGGGCCAGCTTGTCTCGTCTTGCCGCGAATTCCGGTGTCAGCGGTGCGGGCAGTGTCTCCGGCAGAGCGGTGCCGCGCGTGGTAAAGGTCCGTTGGATGGCGGTTACGAGCACGGCTTTTTCGAAGGAGAACGCGCGCGACAGAACCCATAGGTCATAGTGATCCTTGAGGCGGCTTGTAAGCTCGCCAAAGCGCACCATCGCCTCGAATTTTTCGGCAATCACTGTTTCCGGCGGATAGGCACGCACCTTTGCGACCGGCATATCGTCGATCAGGCGCGGGAAATCGATGAGCTGAGCTGCGGGATGAACGCTGTCTCCAAAACCGACGTCGATCTGAACCGGAATGCGGGTTTTCTCCATCAGTGCGTCCAGGCGGACACGTGCGCCGCTATATTCCTCTTCCTCGCGTGCAGCTTCCACTTGCAGTGTATCAAGATCGAAAACAAGTCCGTCATCTGCAACGGGTTGCGTGCAGATCAGGGCGATCGCATCCCGCACGTTTTCCATGTCGTTCGGTCCGAAGCCGAGCAAATCGAGATCGCCCGTCGAGCGGAAAGGAGCCGCCGCCCATGTAGCAAAAAGCATGGCACCCTTAAGGACGAACCGGCCATGCAAAGGGGATTGCGCCAGACGGTAAAGTAGACGTTCGCTCGCATAGGCGCGAGCACGCGCTGGAAGTCCTGCCGTTCGCTGCGGGCGCGATTGAGAAGGCGCTGACGTACCGATGCGGCGATGTTCTTGGGACGATCGGTCATGTAAGCGCTTCCATATATGGGCGCATGACATTCTGGACGCGGCAGATTTCGGCATAGCGCCAGATGTCGGCGCGCGTGGCTTTGCGCTTCTTTAGTGCATCACGCAGCGCCTCGATGGCTACGTCCAGGCCGACGCGGCGGCGATATTTGAAACAGTCGACGATGGTTTTGGCTGGATCGGTGAGCCTGACTTCGACGCCTTCGATATGCGTAACCATGCGGCCTGCGGTCAGCGCTTCCCCGGATGCGCGAATGATTTCGCATCGGATTTCAGCAACGCGTGGAACGCGCGCTTTGTGCTCGATCGCCAGCCATACGGCATGGGGTAGCTGTGTCGTTAGCCCGTGAAACCTCAGCGCCGACAGCAGGCAGATCACGCCTTTCGGGACGCGTTTGGCTATTTCGGCGAGATCGTGGGCGGCATCGATCGTGTCGGCTTCGGCCACCTGATAAAGGCCCCGGCTGAGCCGGACCAGCCGGCCCTGCCGGCATAGGCGCGAGAGATAGCTGGCCGGAATGCCTTCGCTGCGGAAATCTCGGGCGCGCGCAATTCCATGTCGGCGTGCAATCTCCAGCGCGCGTTCGGTGAGTGGGGTGCTATCCAGCATGGCAGGAGTGTTACATAACGTCGGCTTTTTGTCAATAACTGCCGACATTATGTAACATAAGGTCAAAAGGGGCGCATGATTTCCCTGCCATCTCCGCCGACACATGAATTTTTGGTACGCCGGGCAGACCATGGCGCGTGAATACCGCGCATCCATTGGGCTGAAATTCGATATGCGTCGAGTCGTGCGATCGACCTCTATACAGAAATCCGCATAAAGCCGGGATATACGGAAATCCGTATAAACGGCAGGAACGTGTATTTCGTTGGTGCGAAGCATCGAAAATTGATGCTTCGCATGGGTGCGAAATGCCCTCGGCAGACGGGCGATCAGCCGGACGTGGATGACCGGTTCAGATCGCTCAAACACGTCATTATCCGGCCGGCGAGCCGTTCGACCAGCCGGTCCACCGCTTCCCCAGCCAAGCCGTCTTTTGCCGCCTGCGATTTTACCGCGCCGATCTGCGCGAGGATCTCCTCTGCCATCCGGCGCAACGACATGATCACGGCATCGGCGTCGAGTCGAAGCTCGCGGGCAAGCTTGTGCCACTCGCGAATGCTTACGTGATCCAGCACATATTCGCCGCCGATCTTCATCGCCAGCTTGACGCGACGCAGATCGAATTCGTCGTAGGGCAGAATGCTGGCCAGGTCGTAAAGCGGTGCAAGACGGATACGCGGACCGGCGCCGATGAGCAGCGAATAGTTCTTGGCATGGGCATCGGTGCCGGCGATGAGCCAGTTGAAGCCAACGGCCTGGACAAAGGTATCAAGGTCAGCGCGATGTTCGCTTGAATGCGTGCGGATCAGTTCGGCAATGTCTGCGACGCTCGGCCCGCCCTCGTTCTGATATTTTCGGGTCGGCATCACGGCAAGCGCCTGGCACATGTCTTCCTGATGGACGCGGACAATTCTGTCGCCGCTTCTGTGCCGGTCGTAGCGTTCGACGACGATGGCGATCTCGTTCTTAAATCGCATGACGCGCGACGAAGCAGCAGGCAATCCGGCGGCGCGCGCAAGCGCAAGGCAGATGTGCTCGTTCTCGGCATGTCCGTCAAAATGCCCCGTCGGCGGCTTCAGGATATGCGTGGTCGGAATGCGTCCTGACGGGATGCCCCATTTGCCATCCTGAAACAGCAGCGCGGTCTTGGGCTGTGCGCCGGCAAGGCTGAACTGCCCTGTGTCGCGCGGCAGTCGCCATGCGGCATGATCTTCACGCAGTGCGCGGAGCCGTTCGGCGACCCCATCCTCGTCGAGCCACTCGATGCCGTCGCCCGTGCTGTCCTGCAGGCTTTCCAGTCTTTCGGGCGGCACAACCTGCACCGCGCCGGCGCAGTCTTCGCCGACATGGCCGATGAGCCCGAAGACGTTGCGTGCCGATACCTGGAATTTCCGGGCCCAGCGTTGGAGCACGAGCTCGTTGTCCGGAAGCAGACCCCACAGGAACGCTTCGATGCTGACTGGTCCGTGTTCTTTTGCCGTTAGCGGCATCGAAAGCGAGAGAGGAAATGCATTCGGCGCATTCCGCCAGGCGTCGTCGTAGACGAAGGTCAGGCGATCGCGCAGACCGCGACGGACGCGCCCGACCTCACGACCTCCGAGTAGGACGACAAGCTCCTTGCTCATGGCTGCCTCTTGCGCGCAGCGTCGACGATGGCGTCGATATCAACGTCCGGGAGTACGGCTGCCTTGCTTTTGGGCGTCGTCCCGGCATCTGTGCGGAGGGGAATGCCGAGAACGTCGAGGGCGCGCAGAACCAAACCCAGTTCGGCGCGCGCGCGGCCGCGCTCGACGCCGATCACCCACTGGCGGCTCGCGCCGATGCTTTTGGCGAGCGCCGCCTGATCGAGGCCCAGCTCCTTGCGGCGGCTCCGAATGGCGGTTCCAAGATCTGATGGCGTACGTATCAGCATGGTAGCTATCTGATGTTATCGATAAATGACATTATACATATGTCATCGTTCTATTACAATCAGAAAAGTACACGATCGATGACATTTGAGGCAGGCATAAGCCACTGATCTTGAGGCCAAAAGCTACTTTTTCCATGATAACAGCGGAAAGACGGCGATTTTTTTGCCCATAAGAAAATGGGAGAAAAAATCAGTCCCTATTTCCAGTGATCGGGCTGGGGCGACTGCCTACCGCCTCGATTCAACCAGGCCGGATATTGTTTCGATGGTCAGAGGCGGATCGGCACGGTGTGCAACCCGATGGCAGTTTGCGCAAAGGGGAACGAGGTCATTTCTGGGATCTATGACATATCCAGGACCGAGCTTCGAGACCGGCGTGATGTGATGCACTTCGATAAAGCCGGCGGCAATCTCTCCATACCGTTCTCCGAAATCGAAACCGCAGGCGCGACAGCGCAGGCCATGAATGGCAAGTGCTGCTGCGCGATTCCGTCGGTCCCGCTCGTAGCGGTTGACCTGCACCTGCTCCCGTGACCCCTCTGGAAACCCTTCAGGCAGTTCGCCTGCAGCCGCCGCGTCAACTGGCTCGAGCGGCATAAGCGCGAGTACTCCCGCGGTGAACCGGAGAAGCCACTCGCTCGCCAGATCGAAATCAGACTGACCTTCGTCCTCGCCGGTCTCGATGTTGGCACGAACAAGAGACAGCGAAAAACGCTGCCACTTTCTGTTCCATATCGCTGGATCATCAATCTGCGACGGCGCACCATCAATTTGCATGTCAATCGTCGCGCGCCGTGCGATGCAGTCCGACATTACGGACCGGAACCCGGACTGGCCGTCCGCATCTGCCATCGACATGCGCTCCAGCAGCGCCATCAACCGCCGGATTCCAGCGTCCCCTGGATAAAACGACGGGGCAAGGTCACCGGGTGTAAAACCGTCCTGGGAAAATCCGCTAAGTATTGGAGCGGGCGAAGGGAATCGAACCCTCGTATGCAGCTTGGGAAGCTGCCGTTCTACCATTGAACTACGCCCGCACCTGACCGGCTTATTAGCATGACCCTCTCGACCGGCAAAAGATGTTTTGTCGTGTCCTCCCCGCCGCCGATCACACCCTGAGGCATGGATCTGATCCGGTTGCCAGGCCAGGTGGCATACCCCCTTGTGGCAAGGCACGGAGCTCCCTCCGATCGCCCGGCGGGCTCCTACATGCCGGCTTCAACCATGCACTGGTTCGGTCTTCTCGCACTGCGACCGCCATTTTCAGGCTGGCGCGCCAGGGCCTTGCCTGAGTGGCCGGCCCACGCGCCCTGCTGGACTCAGACCTCAGAGCTCCCGATCTCAATCATGGCACCGCCTGCAGGCTCAGTTCCGAACATGTCATTATCGATGGCTATACGTCCCCGGTGCTACGTGTGCAAAGTTCTATCTTCACGCTCGTCGCTGCCAATTCTCCCCATACCACCTTACAGTCGATAATCTCAGACGCTGGATCCGTCCCATTTGCGACGATGTCTTGGTATCTCTGCAGACCTGGTCCGATTCATCGCCAATCGCACCTTCGGAATTGAGCAAGGCGTAGGGGCTCGTCGCCAAGAACTGCTACTGCAGCAGCATTACGCACGGCGCTCGCTCCAACAGGGGGTGCCCCGCCTCTCGTACAAGCAAGAATCCCAACACGTTTGAATGTTGTGAACAATTGAGTTCTTATAGCTCGAGCCGCATAGCTCAGAAGCGCTTGCACAATTTTTGGAAAACCACCACATCGCAATGATGTGCGGTTACCTCGATTTCATGAAGACCCGGTCGGATCGTCCGGGCTTGCGCGTTCGAAAGCCGGTCGCGACAGAAAATGAGAGGCGTTGCAGCCCTACAAGACATTGTATGTACTAGCGTCGCAAAGAGGGAGGGGATGATGAAGATTTTTATCGTTCTCGCGTCAGTTCTGACAATGACTTTAGTTGTCCCCGCATCGGACGCTTCGCCAATTCCCATAACGGCGGCCAGTCGCGTATTCGCACGGGCACACGCATTGTGTAGCGCTGACAATGGGCGCCTTTGGGGTGTCTCGCTCTGTGGTCCACTCATGCTATCCGACCCGCAGACCCGTGCGGCAATTGCAAATGTCCCCGTGGCCGGCGCCAAGCGTAGCGGCGCCTACTACCGCTTCACGCTCCCGGCCGACGCACCAATTGGCAATGCGCCGCTCAAATACAATGGAATTCGCTTTGCGCAGATCATGTGGCCGCTCAAAGGTAGCTCGGACAAACAAGCTGTTACGTTGATGCACGAGTCGTTTCACCGCATTCAACCAAAACTTGGATTTGTCAGCGAGAATAGTCAGAAGGTCGCCTGGATGATCTCAGGAGATCCTGCACTCGACACGGAAACGGGACGCATTTGGCTACGTGGCGAAATCCATGCGTTGCGCCGCGCACTAACCTCGAGCGGCAGCGCGCGAAGGACGGCACTGACAGACGCACTTGAGTTACGTGCCTATCGTCACGCAGTCCTCCCCTCGACGATTACGCCAGAACACATGCTGGACATCGTCGAGGGTCTCGCCGAGTCCACCGGAATCGACGTCGGCTTGCCTCGCAAACGCCGAATAGCATACACGCTGTACGATATGAAGGTCGCAGAGGCAAAGCCGAACTACGCACGCGAGTTCTTTTTCGCCATCGGCCCTGCATATTCAGAGCTACTCGATGCTGCTGAACCAAACTGGCGGCGCTCCGTAACCCCAAAGACCTCGATTACAGTTCTTGCGGCCCGAGCTTATGGCATTACTGTTACGATACCGACCGCGTCCCAGGCTCAGGCCATCCTGATGCGTTATGATGGCAGCACAATCGAGCACGAAGAGGCGGCACGGGAAGCCGCGCGCGTAGCACGCGACGCCAGATACCGTGCCGAACTTGTCTTCGGCCCAACCTTAAGGCTGCCAATGAAGGACTTCAGGATCAGCTTCAATGCCAAGTACACGGAGCGCTTAGGTCACTACGGCTCGGTATACCACCACGTCACTATCAGTGCGCCGTGGGGCAGGATTGTTGTTTCGCATGGCGATGCGATTATCAACGAAGCTTTTAGCACACTTTCGGTTGCCACTCCTGCAAGGCTTACGGGGCCCACCGTGCACGGCGACGGGTGGGTCCTGATGCTCTCCCGACAGGCTAGGATCATTCGAGATCCGAAGCGACCGGGCTCATATACTGTCGCATCCGGCATTTCTTCCCGGCATTGACGTCATGCGGAGGCATGCATTTTAGAGCACGACATTAGTATGAGTCCCGGGAGGTCGCAGACCGGTAGCATGCGCGCGGATAAACCCGGTTCGTTCACCAACGCCGCTATCGCCTATTTAAAGGAACTTTGCGAGATGGTTGTGGATACGTATTCGAATCTGCAGAAGAGCGAGATAACCGACACGATGTCTGAGACATTGGGCGAGCAGTGACGTCGCAATTTTTCAGATACACCAACGAACACTGGTGGAGCATATGCATTGACACAATTCTGTCCGTACCCCTCCCAGCCTGATGCTCGCTCGCGCGTTCAATCGATATTGTAAAGCCCCCTGATCAAGAACATACCCGTCCCCCTCGAGTCGGTCCGAAGGACCTGCACCCGAGCCTATCGCGATGAATGTTACGACGAGGCCAAGTCATGAGTTTTGAGATTTTCACGCTTGTTTCGGGAACCTAC
>JAGWRJ010000740.1 GCA_028869725.1 Alphaproteobacteria bacterium
CAAACCCCGGCGCAAACGCGAACCCTCACCCTCCGCCGTCGACCTGCTTAAAACCCTGCTAAGGCTGCGGGCCGAGTCCGCCCAAGTCGCACCGCGGCTGATCGCCAATGCAGACGACGTTGAGCGTCTCGCCGCCCAGGACGATGACGGGGTGGCCGCACTTCACGGGTGGCGGGCCAAGGTGTTTGGCAATGATGCCCTCGCCCTTCGCGAGGGTCGCATCGCGCTCACGCTCGAAGATGGCAATGCGGTGATTGTCGAAATCGAAGACTGATCCCGCAAGCCCACTCGGGCCTGCGGGATGCACCACCAGGTTTACAGCTCGTGGGGATCGGCGCCACCGGTGGCCAGATCTTCAGGCGTATCTGGATCGTACGGATCCTCATCCGCCGCCAGATCTTCGGATGGGCTGGGAACATCAAAGCCGGTTGGCGGCACTGCCTCCAGAAATCCCGCCGCCTTGAGTTCGTCGAGACCGGGCAGATGGCTGACGCTTTCCAGACCAAACTGAACGAGAAAGGCTTCGGTCGTGCCATATGTGACAGGACGCCCGGGCGTGCGCCGGCGACCGCGTATTTTGACCCAGCCGATTTCCAAAAGTGTATCGAGCGTGCCCTTGGAGACAGCCACACCCCGAATATCCTCGATTTCCGCCCGCGTCACCGGCTGATGATAGGCAACAATCGCCAGCGTCTCGATGGCCGCGCGTGACAGACGACGTTGCTCTGGCTGTTCCTTGCGCAGCAGAAAGGCGAGGTCGGGCGCGGTACGAAACTGATATTTTCCCGCAACACAGACGAGGCATACGCCACGCTTTTCATAATCGCGCTGCAGTTCGGCAAGAATTGCCTTGACGTCCGCTCCCTCGGGCAAAGAGGAGGCCAGCGCCTTCACATCGAGCGGTTCAGCGGACGCAAACAGCAGCGCTTCGGCCATCCGGATGTGTTCAAGCACGAGCTGGGGTTCCTGGGTTTCGGCTTTGTCCGGCTCTTCGACCGGCAAAGCACCATCCTCTTCAGCCGCCATATTTGCCTCTTGCTCCATCGTGGCGCCGGAATCCCTGTCTGTGCCGTGACTGACAAGATGCCCGTCAGCTCCCTCGTCGCACGAGCCCTCCGCAGAGCCCTGAGTGAACTCCACAAGACGCACGATGCTGTTCATCGGATCCTCCTGGCGCCGCCCGCTGCCGTCAGGCCAACGAGGAGACGCTTCATATGAATAATCGACTGGGCCATTACCTCGGCGCGAGGGTGAACACCGGATGACAGCGGCGAATACCATTGCCATCTGCCTGAGGTTTCCCAACCCACTCTGTCTTCCGATATCTTCAACACCATACCTCTACCACCAAATCTTCCGGCTTCAGCTGGAGAACACGTTAAGCTGTATTCTCTTGACCGACGTGCAGAGCAGCCCGGTCCTTTACATAAATCTCCTCAAATGGCGTCAGCTGGCGCAGCTCAATCCGTCCGTCACGACACAATTCCAAGCAGGCCAAAAGCGTGCTGGCCTTGGCCGAGCGCAGGCGCAAACCGCTCTCCCAGCCCGCTGGCAGCAGGCTTGTCAGCGTACTCCAGTTGCCGATCCGTCCCAGCATACGCTCCAACCGGGCCCGCGCTTCTTCGATCAGCAGTACCGGAGCATGGCGCGGCTGATAGGTGACAGACTTGGCCTTGCTGATCCGCTGGGTCGAATAAGCCGTCAGCAGATCGTAAAGTGAATCACTATAGGTGCGAAGCTTGACCACATTGAGCGGCTCCGGAGCACCGCGCGCAAATACCTCGCGTCCCAGCCTGTCGCGAGCCATCAGGCGTGCGGCGGCCTCGCGCATCGTGTCGAGCCGCTGCAAGCGCCAGCGCAACCGCGCTGCCATTTCATCGGCACTGACCTCGCCATCCTGGCTCCCTGGAGGTGCCGGCAACAGAAGTCGCGATTTGAGGTACGCCAGCCACGCTGCCATCACGAGATAATCGGCAGCCAGTTCGAGGTTGAGTCGGCGGGCTCGCTCCACGAACTCAAGATACTGTTCGGCCAGCCTGAGGACAGAAATTTTTGCCAGATCAACCTTCTGATTGCGCGCAAGACCCAGGAGCAGGTCGAGAGGGCCCTCAAACCCGTCAACCGCCACCACCAACGCCTCCTCTGCGCTGGCATTGGCAGCAGCCTCACCCATCGCCTCGAATTCGTCGGCGATCTCGCTCATGCCGTAACTCCCATCAATTCGCGAAGTCGGTCTTGCGCGTGCCGCACATCAATGGCCCGAGGACGGCGCAGTTGGGCAAGCGCCTGCGCGGCCCGTCGGCCTGAAGGACCTGTGAACTCTTTGGCTTCCTGCGCTACCGCACGCATTTCGTTCAAGTCACCGTTACAGTGGAGCAATACATCGCAGCCGGCAGTCAATGCGCGCGCAGCTCGGCTCGCCATCGGCCCGTCGAGCGCCTGCATCGACAGATCGTCGCTCATCAAAAGACCGTCAAAACCGATCTCCCCCCGGATGATCTCCTCTATCACCTTGGAACTCGTAGTCGCGGGCTGATGCGCATCTATGGCGGTATAAACGACGTGGGCCGTCATCGCCATCGGGCAGTCGCGGAGACTGCGAAACGTACAGAAATCGCTTGCGCTCAGTTCGGCATGTGTACTCGTCACCGTTGGCAACGCCACATGGGAGTCCGACAGGGCCCGACCATGACCCGGAATGTGCTTCATCACGGGCAAGACGCCGCCATCTAAAAGGCCCTCGATCACCCTGCGCCCCAGATCAATGACCGGCGCCGGCGCATGCCCATACGCGCGGTCACCAATGATGTCGTGAGCGCCAGATACCGGCACGTCCAGGACCGGCATGCAATCGACATTGATGCCAAGTTCCAGGAGGTCCTGAGCGATCAGGCGCGCGTTGAGATAGACCGCTTCGCGGCCAGCCTCAACGTGCATAGCGTAAAGATCGGCAAATCGGGCGGCGGGCGGACGCGCTCGCCAGTAGGGAGGCTTCAGGCGCGCGACGCGCCCCCCTTCCTGGTCGATCAGCACCACGGCGTTCTCGTCGCCTGAGGCCAACCGCAACTGATCTACGAGCGCCCGTACCTGGTCGGGGCTTTCGATATTCCGACCAAACAAAATGTACCCGAACGGACGAACATCCCGAAAAAAGGCGATCTCGTCGGCCGTCAACTGACGGCTGGCGCAGCCATATATAGCGCGGGTCCGCGACATCTTTCCCGGCTCAGCCTTTGGCCGGGAAGCATGCCGCGCCGCTCGCCTTCAGCCGGCTGCAGGCTCGCGCGGCGTCCGAACGGCTCGCGTAAGAGCCGATCCTGAGGCGGTACCAGATGCCTTTGGTCCCCAAATCAACCCGCAGAATGGCCGGGGCGAGCCCGGATGCCGCCGGATGGCGATGGCTATAAATCCGCCACGCCGCCTGCGCCTCCGCCCGGCTCTTGTAGGCACCGATCTGAAGCATCCATGGCCCGGCGGTCATGGTGTGAGGTGCGAGCGTGGCTGCCCCAGCCTTGGGACCGGGCGCGTGCGGAGCAGACCCCGCCACTTGCGCGTGACGAACCACCGATGCCGCGTGTTGGGAGGCAAGCGGTGCGGCTTGAGGCGGCATGGCCGGTTTGGTCACCGGTTTCGGGACCAGCTTCGTGATGACCTGCGGCTTAGCCGTGGCCTGGCTCAAAGCCGGCGGGGCAGCCTGCCCGCCGCGCGTGGTTTGTGGGGGCGGCGACGACGCAGTGCCGGAGGCCGGCTGATCATAGATCTTCAATCCCTGATACGGAGTAACCCCTCCTGGATGGGCCGGCGCCGTACGCACAGGTCCTGGCTGTGCAGCAATTACCCGCGGTGCACCCGAACGACCACTCTGTACGCCCTGGGTATAGGCAAACCAGACAACCGCCCCGAAGGCGAAAACCATGATGAGCGCGACCACCAGCAACAATGGCAGCCGCGATCCGTCCTCGTCGAGGTCCTCGTCGGCGCCATCGAACACACGTGTCTCCTCCGCAGAAGAGGGTTCGTAGAACTCCGGTTCGCGTCTGGGCATGGGCTGCTCCACCGAATCTGTCCTGTCCGACCCTAGCACCCCCGTTCCAGCGAATCACGGTTCACGGGCTGATTCGAGGCTTCAGAGCGCGATTTGGGTGTGGAACAAACGCGCGTATTCGCTCAAGGCGAAGCGATCTGTCATCCCAGCGATGTAATCGCGAACGATTGAGACCTGAGCGGCGCGAGAGGCGCCCACGCACGCACCAGCCCAGTCGGCCGGCAGTAGCGTCGGCGCATCCCGGAAGGCGACGAACAGTTCGGAAATCACCAGCTTGGCCTGTGCCATGCTCTGCATCACCCGCGGGTGCCGGTACATATGGGAAAACAGCCACGTCTTGAGCGCCGCGATGTCGGCGGCCATCGCGGGAGAAAACGCTGCGGTTGCCGCATCGGCTGCCCGGATGTCGCGTGCCGAGTAAGGCGCGAGCAGGGCCAGACGGCGGCGGGTTTCCTCCAGCAGATCTGTGATGATCACGCTCATCAGCCGGCGCACCAGTTCGCCGACCAGGCGGCTGAGCTCGAGGGTGCCATAGCGATCGCACACCTCGCGCGCGAAAACGCCGGCCAGAGGCGCTGCCTGCAGGGCCTGAACGCCGAACAGGCCCGCCCGCAGACCGTCATCAATGTCGTGATTGATATAGGCAATGTCATCAGCGAGCGCAGCAATCTGCGCCTCAAGCCCCGGATAGGTACCGAGCTCGAGATCAAAACGGGCATTAAAGGAGGCAATCGGCCCGGCTATGGCGCGACCGGTGAGGGGGCCATTATGTTTGACAAGCCCTTCAAGGCATTCCCAGGTAAGATTAAGGCCGTCGAAATCGGCATATCGATGCTCGAGCTGCGTCACCAGCTTGAGAGCATGGGCATTGTGGTCAAAGCCGCCAAATTCCGCGGTCGCGGCGGCCAGGGCTTCCTCGCCGGCATGTCCGAACGGCGTGTGGCCAAGGTCATGGGCAAGAGCCACCGCTTCAGCCAGGTCCTCGTCAAGGGCAAGGACGCGGGCCATGGAACGGGCAATCTGGGCAACTTCCAGACTGTGGGTGAGCCGGGTTCGGTAATAATCGCCCTCGTGCTGCACAAATACCTGGGTTTTGTGCTTCAGACGCCGAAAGGCGCTGGCATGCAGGATCCGGTCACGATCACGCTGAAAGGCTGTTCGGGTCGCACTTTCCGGTTCGGAATGATATCGCCCTTGGCTGTCCTCCACGCGTGTCGCATAAGGCACGATCTGGGCAGGTGGAACAAAAAGGGGCGGCAAAAGCCGGCCCGGACGCAGGTGGGATGGCACCGCTTTGCTCCCGTGGCGCGAGGCATTACATATAACAGGTAATCCAAATCGCACACTCCTGCCATGAGCGACAATCCTGTTTCCCTCTCTGCCCGCGCCGCGCGCCGTATCGCGGAGATTCTCAAGAGTGAGCCAACGCAGATGAAGCTGCGGGTTGCAGTGACCGGTGGCGGCTGCTCAGGTTTCCAGTACTCCTTTGCCTTGGACGACGCTCAGGCTGACGACGATCTCGTGATCGAGCGTGACGGCGTCCAGGTGCTGGTAGATCCGGTCTCACTCGACTTTCTCAAAGGGGCAGAGATCGATTACGCCAACGAGCTGATCGGCGCCCATTTCAAGGTCAATAATCCCAACGCTACATCGTCGTGCGGCTGCGGCAGCAGCTTTTCGGTTTGAGCGCACGGGTGACGACATGAGACTCGCCACCTGGAACGTGAATTCTATAAAGGCGCGCCAGCCAGCTGTGGTCGCGTGGCTGAAGGATGCAGTTCCCGATGTCGTGTGCCTGCAGGAACTCAAATGCACCGATGACACCTTCCCCGCCAGTGTCTTTGAGGAGCTTGGGTATAATTGCGCCGTACACGGACAGAAGACCTATAACGGCGTGGCAATCCTCTCGCGCAGGCCGATCGAGGATGCAACCCCGCGCCTTCCCGGTGAGGACAGTGATGATCATGCGCGCTACCTCGAAGCGGTCATTCCGGGCTCGCGCGGCACTGTACGGGTCGCGTCCATCTATGCGCCCAACGGCAATCCCGTTGAAAGCGACAAATTTTCCTACAAGCTTGCCTTTCTCGGCCGGCTGAAGACCCACGCCGCCGACTTGTTGAAGCTTGAGGAGCCCACCGCGCTGATGGGCGACTACAACGTAATTCCCGGACCCGACGACGTCTGGGACCCACGTCTGTGGGAGAATGATGCGCTCTATCGTCCTGAGTCCCGTTCGGCCTTCCACGCGATCCAGTATCTTGGCTATACCGACGCCTTCCGTGCCTGCCACGCCCAGACCCACCAATATACGTTCTGGGATTACCAAGGCGGCAGTTGGGAGAAGGATCACGGCATTCGTATTGATCATATCCTGCTGTCCCCACAGGCCGTCGATCATCTCAAGGCAAGCGGTATTGAGAAGAAGGTGCGGGCTGGGGAAAAACCCTCAGACCACGTTCCAGTCTGGTGCGAACTGGACATTTAGCAACCTGACGATACCAAGGCTCGACCATGTCGTACTGCCTGTCCAAATCCGGGGACAGGCGCGCAACTGGCACCTGGCGAATTTGGGACCCGACAAGCGTGTCAGTCCACCATTAGAGGATCAGATCCTCTCCAGCGCGAAATCCCGATCAAAAATCGCTTCAAGGCTGGTCAAGTTCATCCCATGCTTGAGATAGTTGTACGGGGTCAGATTTACCGCCTTGATCAATACCCGTTCGATTTTCGGTTCCCGCCCGTCATCATCGGCGGGCACCATGTCGAAATCCAAAACATTGATGCAGCCTGTATCCTGCTCAAAGGCAGAGGTTGCGCTCAATCCGGTGCCAGCGGCCCAGCTGAGGATAAGTCGATTGATGCCCTCATGCGCAACGATCAGCATCTGCCGCCAGTCGGGCCGGCACAGCACGCGCTGAATGGCCCCGATGCTTCGTGCTTGGGCAGCCGTGAAGGCTTCACCGCCCTGCATCATGGTCGCGCCCGCCTCTGCGGCGCGTGCAAATTCGAACGACATCACGGCAATCAGGTCGCGCCGGTTTGAAATCGGGGTATTGGGAAGGCCACCCCGAATCTCGACTAGATCCTGATCGACCTCCAGTGGCGGTGCGGGATCAAGAAACGTGCGCACAACCTCCGCAGTTTCGCGCGTACGCGGAAGGCCGGAACAGATGACGCGATCAAGGACCACCCCGGCCAGTGCCCGGCCAGCAGCCTGTGCCTCCAGCTTTCCCCGGCTCGTCAGCGGGACCACGTGGAGGCTGCCACTGGCGACCACCTCTGGCGCCAGATAATCCACATGGCCATGCCGCATGAGATAAATGCGGCGCCGGCCTGTGGTTCCAGGCAGCGTATGCATCAGGACCTCTCTGTCTGTTTCGGCCGGGGCATAATTGTCCCCGAGGCTGGCCTAATCATCCCTGCCGTGTTCCACGTGCCGAGCCTAGAACGCGCCACAACGTTCAAGGTTAGCAATCTCGCTATCCTCAAATCCCCAGCGCGACAGGCTCGCCCTATTGTCTGCGGCTTGGGGTGGTCCTTGAACCCTGCCAGGCGTACGCGAAAAACGTGGCGCCGGCGCGGGCTGGGTCACCCCCGCTACCTCGACAAAGGCGTCTCGGGCCCGGTTGTGGGGGTGCGCCGGGGCTTCGGCAAGACTAAGCACCGGCGCGTAGCAGACATCGCTGCCGAGCATGATCTCATCCCACTCGTGCCGGGTCTTGGTCTTAAATACGGCAGCGATTTTCTCCTTAAGCGCACCCCAGGATCCCCTGTCCATCTGCGCCTTAAAAGCTGGATCCGAGATACCGCAGCGGGTGAGAAGCTGCTGATAGAATTGCGGTTCAATGGAACCGATGGCGACAAACTTGCCATCCTTGGTCTCGTAGGTGTCGTAGAAGTGTGCCCCCGAATCAAGGAGGTTCTCACCGCGCGTATCGGACCACAGGCCCATGGATTTCATACCGTAAAACATGGCCATGAGTGACGCGGCGCCGTCGGTCATGGCCGCGTCCACTACCTGCCCCTTACCCGAGCGCTGCGCTTCGATCAGTGCCGCCAGCATTCCCATCACGAGATAAAGGGCACCACCACCGAAGTCACCGACGAGATTGAGAGGCGGCACCGGCTTTCCGCCGCGCTGACCGATGCTGTGCAAGGCCCCGCTCAACGCAATGTAATTGATGTCGTGTCCGGCTGCCGCGGCCAACGGTCCGGACTGTCCCCAACCCGTCATCCGGCCGTAAACCAGCTTTGGGTTGCGCGCCAGGCAAACGTCCGGGCCTACCCCCAAGCGCTCCATGACGCCGGGGCGAAAGCCTTCTATGAGCCCGTCAGCAGCGGCGATCAGCTTCAATGCCGCGGCGACCGCCTCTGGCTTCTTCATATCGAGCGCGACCGCCGCACGTCCTCGATAGGTTACCTCGGTCGGGCCGGGTGATCGCCCACCCTTGCGGTCGATGCGGATGATATCCGCCCCCATGTCCGACAACAGCATGGCCGCAAACGGTCCCGGACCGATACCGGCAAACTCGACAATTCGAATTCCTGACAGTGGTCCCATAATCTAGCATCCCGTTGATTTCTTTGCGCGAGGTTAGCGAGCAAAAATCCGCTCGTAAACGCCACGGCTTAAAGCGATTGACCGTCATCGACGGTAAGGAGTGCACCGGTCACAGCGGCCGAACTGTCAGACGCGAGCAGAAGAAGCATGTCGTCAAGATCTTCCTCCCGCATCAATTGACGTCGCGGAAAGCTTTTGACCTGTGCCCGTCCGGCCTCGCTCCGAAACCAGTCCTGATTGAGTTCAGTTTCAATATAGCCCGGGCAGATGGAATTGACGTTGATGCCATATCTGGCCCATTCCCGTGCCAGACATTGAGTCATCATGGCAATACCTGCCTTAGACATGCAGTATGCCGTAAGTCCCGGTAGCACCCGAAAGGCGCCAATCGATGCAATATTGATAATGCGCCCGCCCCCACCACGAGCAATCATGCGCCGCGCGACTTCTGTTGCAAGTAAGAACGGGCCGCGGAGATTGGTGCCCATCACCTGATCAAATCCTTCAGGGTCGAGATCGACGGCCGCACTCTGCACGTTCATGCCAGCATTATTTACGAGGATGTGGATAGGCCCAATTTGGCGCTCCGCCTCGTCCAAGGCCACAGGCAGACTTGACGCCTCAGTGACGTCCAGGGTGACTGCAACGCTGCGACACCCCGCTGCCGACAATTCCAGCTTCAATTCCTCTAATCTCTCCCGCCGACGCCCGGAAATCGCGACATCACAGCCGGAGCGGGCCAGAACATGCGCAAAATGTCGCCCCAGCCCGCTTGTTGCACCTGTCACGAAGGCGGTTTTGCCTGTTAGGTCGAATGGCATCAGAATGATCCTCTATCTCCGAAAACGGACGATGCGCAGCCAGATTTTTGAATGCAACCTGCAAATCGGTTAGGCTCACCGCCCTGGTGGAGTATTCGACATGAACATCATCATCGACGTCGTCTCGGACACGGTCTGCCCATGGTGCTTTATTGGCAAACGGCGCCTGGCCAAAGCTATGGCCAGCCGACCGCAGATCACCTTCGACGTGCGCTGGCGCGCCTACCGTCTTGATCCGACCGTTCCGCCTCAGGGCCTTGAGCGCAAGGCCTATTTGAAGGCGCGCTTCGGCGACGATGATCGCGTACGTCAGATGGGCGAATCGATCCGCGAAGCTGGACGCATGGAAGACATTCATTTTGCCTATGAGCGCATCACGCGTACGCCTAACACACTCGACTCGCACCGTCTGATCCGCTGGGCGGCGAGTGCAGGGGTACAGGACGACGTGGTCGAACGTCTCTTCAAAGCGTATTTTGAAGAGGGACGCGACATCGGCTCTGCTGCGGTTCTTTGCGATATCGCAGCCGAAGCTGGAATGAATCAGGAGCTGGTCGCGCGTTTAATCGCCGAACAAGCTGATGTCGAACTGATCGAACGCGAAGATGCCCTGGCGCATCAGATGGGAATATCTGGAGTTCCAACATTTATTTTCGCCAACCGCTATGCGGCGTCCGGCGCGCAGGAGCCAAACGTATTGCTGCAGATCATCGACCGGCTACAAGATGAGGCTAGCGTTGTCTCCAGTGCCTAAGCCGCGGTTGCGATAACCCGGTTTCGACCCTCGCGCTTGGCGCGGTAAAGAGCCTGATCAGCACGACGTAACAGGGCATCAGCACTGTCATCATCCCCCTGCGAACCGGCAATGCCGATACTGATGGTGACCTGCAAAGTACCAGGAGCGGAGGTGATTTTGAACGGCTCAATCTCCACGTGTTTGCGCAGACGCTCCGCAACTGTTGTGGCAAAAGTCACGTCGGTATCCGGCATGACAACCACGAATTCCTCGCCGCCGTAGCGGCAGGCAAGATCGATACCGCGAACATTGG